>CAIZGG010000367.1 GCA_903932425.1 uncultured beta proteobacterium
ACCCCCGCACGCTCAATCAGTTTGTTTGAACTGTTTAAAGGCTTTGCCACGATCGGCCTGCTAGGTTTTGGCGGGGTCGCCGTCATGGCGCGGCACGTGATCGTTGAGCAATATAAATGGCTCACCGAAAAAGAGTACGCAACTATTTTGGGCATGGGGCAAGTGTTACCTGGTGCCAATGTCGTAAACGCCTCTGTGGTCATTGGCGACCGTTTTCAAGGGCCCAAGGGGTCAATTGTCTGCGTGCTAGGAATCATGGTGCTGCCCATTGCCATTTTGCTAGTGTTCGCCATGCTTTACGACAAATTTGGCCAACTACCCGCCGTGAGCGTGGCGCTCACCGGGGCTGGCGCGGCAGCCGCTGGAATGGTGCTTGCCACGGGCCTCAAAATGGCTATCAAGGTCAAACTCGACTTAGCTGGCTGGCTCATTGTTGGCTGTGCAATTTTGGGGATTTTGATCTTGCGCGTACCCATGGTGTACGTCGTGCTGGCGCTGATCCCAACCGCTCTCATCATCACCGCGTGGTTAGGTAAGAAATGAACGAACCCAGCGTCTTAGGGCAAATAGCCCGTAGCTTCGCGATGATTTCTTTGATCGCCATTGGCGGCATCAATGCCGTGCTTCCTGCGCTTCGCGAAGTCGTCGTCGACTCAATGCGCTGGATGGACGACGCCACCTTCATGCAACTGTTTGCTGTCACGCAAATCACCCCAGGTCCCAACGTCGTGATCGTGAGCCTGGTTGGGTGGCAAGTTGCCGGCTTTGCCGGCTTGCTCGTGGCCACGCTCGCCATGCTTTTGCCGGCCTGTCTACTCGCTTTTTTAATCGGACGGGTCGCTGCCAAACTTGAGGGCAGCAAAGGGCTGCGTCTGGCACAAAATGCTCTGGTACCCGTAGCGATCGGCTTGATTCTGGCTGGTGGACTAGATCTCAGCCACGCCTCTTACAGAGGGTGGCTAACGCCCCTCATCGTGGCAGCAAATGTCGCCGGCATCCTTTTCACCAAGCTCAACCCCGTCTGGGGCTTAATGGCGAGCGCCTTGGTTGCCCTAGGTGCGCATTACTCTGGCCTGTTTGTGTTGGGCTAAACCGGTATAGCGTCTGTGACCCCGGCGCGACCCTGCCCGAGTCAACGACCAATGCATATATCCCTGCCGTCGGTACGCTTGCTCCCGCCCCTGAGCGATGAGGGTTTTTGCGCCTTCCGTTAAACTTGTCAGCTTGATTCCCTCACTAGCGCCCGCCATGTCTCGCACCCTGTTCGTCACCACCGCCCTGCCCTACGCCAATGGCTCTTTTCACATTGGCCACATCATGGAATATATCCAGGCTGATATTTGGGTACGGGCCATGCGCATGGCTGGCCATACTGTGCACTTTGTGGGCGCTGACGATACCCATGGCGCGCCCATCATGCTTAAGGCCGAAGCCGAAGGCATCACGCCTAAGCAACTGGTCGAGCGCATCGGTGCCGAACGCCCTCAGTACCTCAAGGGCTTTCAAATTGAATTTGATCACTGGCATTCGACTGATTCAGCTGAAAACGTTGAGTTATCGCAAGACATCTATCGCAACTTGCGCGCAGCCGGCCTAATCAACACTCGTGAAATCGAACAGTTTTACGACCCCGTCAAAGGGATGTTTTTGGCAGATCGTTACATCAAAGGTGAGTGCCCTAAGTGTCATGCCAAAGATCAGTATGGCGACTCGTGCGAGGTCTGTGGCGCGGTGTACGCACCCACCGACCTCATTGATCCCTACTCAACGCTCACCAAGGCACGACCTGTACTCAAAACCTCTGAGCATTTTTTCTTTCAGTTATCTGACCCACGTTGCATTGAGTTTTTACAAAAATGGACGACTGGCAGCAACGCTCAGGGCAATAAGCATTTGCAAGCCGAAATCCTGGCTAAAACACGCGAATGGCTTGGCAACGGCGACGAAAAAGCCAACCTTGGCGATTGGGATATTTCGCGCGATGCGCCTTATTTCGGAATCGAAATCCCTGATGCGCCCGGCAAATATTTTTATGTTTGGCTTGATGCTCCTGTTGGGTATCTTGCCTCACTGAAATCGTATTGCGCCAAAATTGGCGTTGACTTTGAGACCCTGCTTGATCCAAACGGCACGACCGAACAGGTGCACTTTATTGGCAAAGATATTGTGTATTTTCACGCTCTGTTTTGGCCCGCCACCCTACAGTTTTCAGGCCGTAAAACGCCCGACCAAATCAATGTGCATGGGTTTATTACGGTCAGCGGCGAGAAAATGTCAAAAAGCCGTGGCACAGGGATTTCGCCTTTGCGCTACCTTGAGCTAGGCATGAACGCAGAATGGATGCGCTATTACATTGCCGCTAAGCTCAACGCCCGCGTTGAAGACATCGACTTTAATCCTGACGATTTCATTGCTCGTGTGAACAGCGATTTGGTGGGCAAGTACATCAACATTGCAAGTCGCGCGGCGAATTTCATCAGCAAATATTTTGACGGACAGCTTGCCTACCCCGACGATGCTGCCTTGCTGGGCAGTAACTGGGCACAAGCTGCAGACCGCATTCGCGCTGATCTTGAGGCGCGCGAATATGGGCGCGCCATTCGCGAAATCATGGCCCACGCTGATCAAATCAATCAAGCCTTTGATGCCGCCCAGCCTTGGTTGATCGCCAAAACCTTGGCGTCTGCCGAGCCCGCGCAACGCGCGGCCTTACAGCACATCTGCTCGTCGGCGCTGGCGGGTTTCAAAGCACTCTCAGTGATGCTGGCACCGATCTTGCCCGCTTTATCGAAACGCGTTGCCACTGAACTGTTTGGCCAAGCGAGCAACTTTGTCTGGGCCGATGCAGGCGTATTGCCAAGCCAAATCAACCCCTTCAAGCACCTCATGCAACGGGTTGAACCGACCATGCTCGATGAGCTCTTTGAAATCCCAGCGCAAACAGCGGCGCCCAAGCAAGCCGGCGCGTCGAAACAGACGACTTCAGGTAAGCAAGGTGCAGCCGCTAACCAACCGGCCGCGGAGCAAAATCCGCAACCGACAGTTGCACAAGCCCCGGGCGGCGAGCCGCTTGCCCCCACCATCACGATTGATGACTTTGTCAAAATAGACTTGCGCGTCGCACGCATCGTCAATTGTGAACAGGTCGAGGGCTCGACCAAGTTATTAAGATTGACACTGGATGTAGGCGAAGGCCGCCTGCGCAATGTGTTTTCTGGAATTAAGTCTGCCTACACGCCCGAACAACTGATTGGACGCCTCACTGTCGTTGTAGCCAACCTGGCACCTCGGAAGATGAAATTCGGCGTGTCTGAGGGTATGGTGCTGGCCGCCAGCCATTTTGACGACAAAGTCGACAGCGGTATCTATGTGCTTGACCCGTCATCAGGTGCCCAACCAGGCATGCGGATTCATTGAAATTAATTAAAATTTATTTAGTCGCTTTGAACCTACTCTGAATTGTCCGCAGGAGGAAATTTTGAAACTTATCAAGCTATTGTCTGTTGCACTCGTTGTTTTATTTTCGACCCTCGCTCAAGCACAGGCGTGGGAATATCGTAATAAGACTGATCAAATGCGTGGCACAACCACTCGCTTCGCAGAGTCAACCAGCACCAACAAAGTCAATTTTGGGGCGCCCTATGCGGGCGGTTCGTATCTCGAGCTCACGTTGCGCGAGCGTTCAAAAGATGGCCTGAATATCTTGTTTACTATCAGCAAAGGGCAATTTCAGTGCCCCAGCGGCTGTAAGTTCTTCGCTAAGTTCGACGAAGGAAAAATTTATGAAATCGAAGCAACCGGCTCGTCGAGTGGTAGCGTTGACACGATCTTTGTACAAGACGAGCCACCGTTCCTTGAGGCCTTGCGCAACTCAAGAAAGTTGATTGTTGAGATGGAGTTTTTTCAAGAGGGCTCAAGCCAGTTTGTGTTCAACACAGCCGGACTGAAGTGGTAACCGACTGAAATCTAGCGGTTTAGGCAAATGAGAACAGTCTTGGTTAGAGTCTGGCCAGGCACGTAAAAGCCCAGGACTGGAGCGGGTGATGGGAATCGAACCCACGCCTGAGGCTTGGGAAGCCGCCGTTCTGCCATTGAACTACACCCGCTCTGGCGCTCAGTCGAGACGGATTATACGAGATCATTGCTAAACCGTCTGACAGACTGGGCTGGCAACCACTACAATGCTTGCCATGGAAATCGTACTCAATGGTCAGGCAAAAATCTTAGCCGGCCCCCTCTCTGTCGCTGCACTTGTCGCCGAGCTTGGCTTTACCGGCAAACGGATCGCCGTTGAGCGCAATGGCGAGATCGTGCCCAAAAGCACTTACGCTCAAGTGATGATCGTTGCCGCTGATCGCCTCGAAATCGTCGTCGCCGTGGGCGGAGGCTAAGCATGCACCCAACCCATATTCGTAGTTTTGTGAACCGGCGTAGCCACATTACGCAAGGTCAACAAGAGGCAATTGACGCTTTTTTAACCAAGTGGTCGTTGGCCTATCGCCCCAGTCAGTTGAACTTGACTGAGACCTTTGAACGCGAAGCCCCGACGATTCTTGAAATCGGCTTCGGCATGGGCGAAACCACCGAAAAAATAGCCCTTGCTCGACCTGACGATAATTTTTTAGGCGTCGAAGTCTTTAACGCGGGTGTCGGCGCTTTGCTCAAGCGCATTGAGGCGTCAAACCTCAACAATATTCGCATTATTCAACACGATGCTGTTGAGGTCTTGCGCGACATGCTCGCCCCGCAAAGCCTGGCGGGCGTGCATATTTATTTTCCGGATCCGTGGCCCAAAACTCGCCACCATAAACGGCGTTTAATCCAACCGCCGTTAGTTGAGTTACTAGCGAGCCGAATGGCACCGGGCGCCTATATTCATTGTGCAACCGACTGGGAACACTACGCCGAGCAAATGCTCGCTGTACTGTCGGCCGAAACAAGTCTGCAAAATACCTGCGAGGGCTTTGCCCCACGGCCTGAGTTCAGGCCACTCACCAAGTTTGAAAACCGCGGCCTACGTTTAGGCCACGGTGTTTGGGATGTAATTTTTAAAAAGCGTTAACGCCCAAAACCGCCAAGCTTACCTAGATTTTTCATGCCACCCATGGCACGCATCATCTTGGCCATCCCGCCCTTTTTCATTTGCTTCATCATTCCCTGCATTTGCTCAAACTGATTGAGCATCCGATTGACCTCCTGCACAGGCACGCCGGCACCTGCCGCGATGCGACGCTTGCGCGATGCTTTGAGTAGCTCTGGCTTGCTGCGCTCAAGAGGCGTCATCGAGTTGATGATGCCTTCGGTGCGGCGCATTTGCTTTTCAGCCTGACCGCTTTGCAACTGCCCCGCTGCTTGCGCAAACTGAGCAGGCAGCTTTTCAAGCATTGAACTCATGTCGCCCATTTTTTTAACCTGGGCCAGCTGATCTTTAAAGTCGTTTAAATCAAACTTATCGCCCGACTTAATTTTGGCCGCAAGCTTATTGGCCTCGGCGACATCAATATTTTGCTGAGCCTGCTCAACGAGCGACAGAATATCGCCCATGCCCAAGACCCGCTGGGCCATACGTTCGGGGTGAAAGGGCTCAAGACCATCGAGCTTTTCAGAGACACCCACAAACTTTAGAGGCTTGCCGGTGACATGACGCACCGACAAGGCCGCGCCACCGCGCGCATCACCGTCAAGCTTGGTCAGTACAACGCCAGTTAACGGTAAGGCGTCAGCAAAAGCACGCGCCGTGTTGACGGCATCTTGACCCTGCATGGCGTCAACGACAAACAGCGTTTCGATCGGGTTGAGCACCTCGTGTAAGAGGCGAATTTCGCGCATCATCTCTTCGTCGATGCCTAAACGGCCGGCGGTATCGACAATCAGCACGTCAAAGTGATGACGTTTAGCGTAATCGAGCGCCGAACGTGCAATATCGACTGGCTTTTGAGTGGCGTCAGAGGCAATCCACTCAACTCCCACCTGACTAGCGACTGTTTTTAACTGCTCAATTGCAGCGGGGCGATAGACGTCAGCACTCACCACTGCAACTTTTTTCTTTCCTGTTTTGCGACCATGCGCAACGTGACCACCCTCGGTCAGCCAACGGGCTAATTTACCTGTGGTCGTCGTTTTACCGGCACCTTGCAAGCCGGCCATCAAGATGATTGCCGGAGGCTGCATCGCCAAAGACAGTTCGCTGGAGTCAGGGCCCAGGTCACCGCCCATCAGCGCCGTCAGCTCACGGTGCACCACACCGACCAAGGCCTGGCCCGGTGACAGGCTACCCACGACCTCTGCGCCCAAGGCCTTTTCTTTAACGTTTGCCACAAACTCGCGCACGACTGGCAACGAGACATCGGCCTCGAGCAGTGCTAAACGCACCTCGCGCAAAATCTCTTGAGTGTTGGCTTCGGTCAGGCGGGCTTCGCCCCGAATGGTCTTGACGACTCGGGATAGTCGTTGGGTCAGATTTTCAAGCATGGCAACCGTTTCGATTTACACTAGACACATGTCTGCTCCCATTGTATTTCACTCGCTCGCCGCTTTGGCCTATTCGCTACTGGCCCTTGTGCTTTGGCGACGCTTTGCCGCCAGCCAGCCCACAGTGCAGGTCGGACAACTGGCGCGAATCGGGCTGCTTGCAGCGATCGTGCTGCATGGCTATGCGCTGCATCAGTCGATTTTGCTAGATCAGCGCCTGCAACTGAGTTGGGCGCTGGCTTTATCGACAGCGGTTTGGCTAGGCATGATCGTTTTTTGGCTTGAAAGCTTAATTATTCGGATCGATGGCCTTCAATTGTTACTTTTACCGGCGGGTGCCATCAGCTGCCTGCTGGTTGCCTTGTTTCCCAAAGAACAACTGGTCGCTCATGCGATCGATCCGGCCCTGCGTATCCACTTGCTGATTGCGCTTTCAGCATACGGGCTGGTTACCATCGCGGCACTGCAAGCGATCTTAATGTCGGCCATCGACCGCCGGCTGCATTTTCCGTTGGCAGCTGCGCGCGAAAACAAAGGCTTACGCGTCGTTCTCGGCCGTATTCTAGACGCACAGCCGCCGCTGCTCGCCCAAGAGCAAGTGCTCTTTCGGGTGATTTGGGTCGCCTTCGCCCTGCTCAGCTTCGCAGTGCTTTCAGGGTCTTTAATTTCGGTAGCCGCTACTGGTAAATGGCTACCGTTTGATCACAAAACCATTTTCACCCTGTTGTCATGGCTCACGTTCGGAATTTTATTAATCGGACGCTACACGCGTGGCTGGCGCGGGCGGATTGCCTTGCGATACACCTTACTAGGTTTTGCCTTCATCGTGCTCTCGTACACCGGTAGCCGTTTTGTTGTTGAAGTCATTTTGCAGAGAAACTAATGGGCAAAGCTCTTTTTTGGCTCGCAATCTTTATCGGCAGTATTTTTATCACGCGCCTCTTGGCCATTCAGGCGGCTAAAAAACGGCGCCCGCCCCCGCAGGCGCCTTCCAAACAAGACAAGGCGGCTACTAGCTCTGAGGCAATGGTGCGCTGTGCCCACTGTGGTGTGCACTTACCGCGCTCAGAAGCTTCACTAATTAATCAAAATACTTGGTGTAGCCCAGCGCACGCTCAGCTCGGCGTACGTAACCGCGACTAAGCCAACAGCGCATACCTTCCGATGTCGACAAGTTCAAATTTATTAGTACTTGACGCTCAGGGTTGGCTTGCACCAAACGCAAACGTGGCCCGACGACCTTCGCCCAACTTTAACGAGCGCCCTCAAGACACTGCGGTGTCGTTGCTCGTCATTCACAACATCACCTTGCCACCAGGTCAGTTTGGTACGCCGTACATTGCCGACTTATTTTTAAACCAGCTCGACCTCACTGCCGACCCTTGGTTTAGCAATGTTGAGGGGCTTAAAGTTTCGGCGCATTTTGTGATTGATCGTTTGGGGCAGATCACACAGTTTGTGTCGTGTGATGAGCGTGCTTGGCATGCAGGCATCTCGTCCTTTGACGGGCGCGAGCAATGCAATGACTTTTCAATTGGTATCGAACTCGAAGGCACCGACGATGTGCCGTTTGAAGACGCGCAATACGAGCGCCTAGCGACCCTCACACAGTGCTTGCGCGACCGCTATCCGTTAACTGCTGCAACAGGGCATTCAGATATTGCCCCTGGGCGCAAAACAGACCCAGGACCGCATTTTGACTGGCTACGCTTTAGAACATTGGCGCAATGGCCAGAGACTTCCGGTGACTAACAGCTAAAAGCTATTCTCGGCAAGGGCTTGCCGCGCTGGCAAGCCCCGGCAGCGCCTTAAGCCAATAGCAACTGGTTCACACGCTTCACAAAGGCTGTTGGATCAGGCAACTGCGAGCCGTCAGCCAATAGAGCCTGTTCAAACAACAAAGTTGCCCAGTCATTAAACGTGTCGTCTGACGCCGCTTGTACCCGTGCCACCAAGGCATGCTCTGGATTAATTTCAAGCACAGGCAAGACATTCGGCGCAGCCTGACCCGCTGCCTTGAGCATACGTTGCAGATGTGGACTCAAATCGTTTTGCCCCACCACCACGCACGAAGGCGAATCCACCAACCGCAAGGTCACGCGCACTTCTTTCACGCGATCCTTTAAGGACTCTTGCAAACGCTCAACCAGTGGCTTGAACTGCTCAGCCACTTCGGTTTGATGTTTCTTTTCTTCGTCGTCGGCAAGCGCTTCAAGGTCTAATCCACCTTTAGCGACCGACACTAACTGCTTGCCATCAAACTCGCGCAGGTGCGACAGCATCCACTCGTCAACGCGATCCCACATCACCAACACGTCGATGCCTTTCTTGCGGAAAATCTCGATGTGCGGGCTATTGCTACCAGCCGTGTAGCTGTCAGCGGTCACGTAATAAATTTTGTCTTGGCCGTCTTTCATGCCGGCCACGTAATCGGCCAGAGTCACAGTTTGTGCGTCTGTCCCCTGCTTGGTCGAGGCAAAGCGCAATAACTTGGCAATACGCTCGATGTTGCCCGAGTCTTCGCCCGTGCCTTCTTTTAGTACCTGGCCAAACTCGGCCCAGAAGGTTGCATAGTCTTCCTTTTTGTTTTCAGCCAAATCCTCAAGCATGCTCAAGATACGCTTGGTCGAGCCCTCACGAATCGCTTTCACATCGCGGCTTTCTTGCAGCAACTCACGCGACACGTTCAGTGGCAAATCAGCTGAATCAATCACACCACGCACAAAGCGCAGGTACGACGGCAGCAGCTGCTCGGCGTCGTCCATGATGAACACGCGCTTGACGTACAGCTTCACGCCACGACGGGCATCGCGATCCCACATATCAAACGGCGCATGCTTGGGGATAAACAACAGTTGCGTGTATTCGCTACGACCTTCGACACGGTTGTGCGTCCAGGCAAGCGGATCATCGAAGTCATGCGACACATGCTTGTAAAACTCACGGTACTGCTCGTCGGTCACATCAGACTTACTGCGAGTCCATAGTGCATTAGCCTGATTGACTGCTTCCCATTCGGCGGTTTTAACTTGCTCAGACTTATCCTTATCCCACTCTTCTTTGAGCATCTCAACAGGCAATGAAATGTGGTCTGAATAGCGGCGCAGCACTTCACGCAATTTGTAGCCATTCAAAAACTCATCTTCGTCGGCACGCAAATGTAGCGTGACTTCAGTACCGCGTTCAGCGCGCTCAAGTGCCGCGATGGTGAACTCGCCTTGGCCATCT
>CAIZGG010000368.1 GCA_903932425.1 uncultured beta proteobacterium
CTGGGCAAATTTTTCAGCCACATCAGGCGAGGCTAAAACCTTGTTCATCGCTGTACTGATTTTTTTGACAATCTCTTTGGGGGTGCCTGCTGGCACCAAAATACCCTGCCAAGAGCTGATGTCAACGCCTGCATAACCCGATTCAATGACAGTCGGTATGCTTGGTGCAACTTTTGACCGCTCTGGGGTGGTGATAGCCAAGCCCCTCACCTTACCCGAAGCGACTTGAGGATACACGCTTGAAAATGGATCAAACAGCACTTGAATCTGACCGCCGATCAAATCTGTCACGGCAGGCGAGCTGCCCTTGTACGGGATGTGATTCATTTTGATTCCGGCCAACCCCGAAAAAAACTCAACCGCCAAATGAATTGAACTGCCTGCGGTACCATAATTCAGCTTACCTGGATTAGCCTTGGCGTACGACACAAGCTCAGCAAGCGTCTTAATCGGTACCTCTGGATTAACCGCGATCAGCAACGGCTGCACGGCGACCATCCCGACTGGCTCAAAACTTTTGAGCGGATCGTAGTTCAGCTTTGCCATCGTCCATTGATTGATCGCCATTGTGCTGATGTTACCCATCACCCACGTATACCCATCAGCGGGGCTACGAGCAACGGCCTCGGCGCCAATCGCACCACTGGCACCCGCGCGGTTTTCAGCAACGACGGTTTGCCCGAGCTCGTCGGTGAGCTTGGCGGCCATGGTTCTGGCAACGATATCGGTCACACCACCCGGGGGAAACGGAATCACTAGCTTGATACTGTGATCGGGATAGGACTGGGCTCGCGCTGCGAAGGCAACGAACAGCAAACCTACGATGGCGATCGCTCGTTTAACCGTTGAAGCAGACATGACGTTGTCTCATTTGTTTTTTGTATTGCGTTCGATGCTACAGAACATGCCTTAAGCTTTCAAGCCTAATCGCACGAAAAGACGATATCCGTGCCGTTATCACCTTCATACAAATCACCCACAAAGGGCAAACCAATCCAATCCCACCCGTGCTCGGACTCCCAATCTTTGTACACCTGATGCGTCAAATCTCGGGTCGCTTGCATTTCAAAGCGCACCGTCACACACAGCGTGATCCCGCCGTCGTCACCGTCCAATGCCCACTCGGCGTTCTCTTCGGTTAGAGCAATCTCAAGCACGCCCGTGTTGCGTCCGAACGCCAAGCCCTGCTTTTTAAACAAACCACCAGTGAAGTAATTAACATCGAGTTGCAAAGGCTGCAGAGCCTGCCAAGCGGCCTGCTTGAAACGTTTGCGCTCAGCGGGGCTTGCGACGCTATTGGCCGCGCTCAACAGTTCCGAGGCGTCACTAATTTTGCCGTAATCCTCGTCATCATCAATTTCATCCTCAGGCGGCAGGTTGATCCTGAGACCCGAAATCGTCCATTCAAATTTTGCAGTTCTAGTCATAGTCCGATCACTAACGATTATTGAATATAACAAGCTCAAGAAGGAATTATGCCCTGAAGTGACCCCTTTCGGGCGAAGGCTGGCGTGCGCGGTCATCGTTGCGCTGGCAGGATGAGCCGCAGCGCTGCACGGCGCCATGATCGGCAAAAAGTAGCAGCCTCTGTGATCGGAGGCGCTACGTTGGTCGGGATGGTGACCGCGTGTATGACTAGAAAAAAAACCAACCGACCAAGTGAATTAATGCGCTAACACCATGCC
>CAIZGG010000369.1 GCA_903932425.1 uncultured beta proteobacterium
CGCAGATCACAACTTCGAAGGGTGCCAGGGCGCGGGGCCAGATAATGCCTTTGGCATCGTGATTATGTGCGATCGCTGCACCGACTAAGCGGGTCACGCCAATCCCGTAGCAGCCCATCTCCATTAATGCGGGTTTACCGGTTTCGTCGAGAAAGGTCGCCTTCATCGCTTCTGAGTATTTTGTACCCAGGTAAAAAACGTGTCCGACTTCAATGCCCCGCTGAATCGCTAACGGGCCCTTGCCTGAGGGCGCTCGGTCGCCTGCTACGACATTACGCAGGTCAGTCACTAGGTCAGGCTCGGGCAGGTCGCGCACCCAGTTCACGCCGCTTAGGTGGGCGTTTTCTTGGTTGGCACCGCAGATAAAGTCATGCATCTTGGCGACGGTGTGGTCGGCAATCACTTTGACTGCCAGCTTTGTGTTCACCGGGCCTAAATATCCTGGTTTGCAGCCAAAGTGTTCAACAATCTCTGTTTCAGTGGCAAATCTAAAACCGTGATTCAGCCCAGGGATCTTGCCGGCCTTAATCTCATTGAGCTCATGGTCGCCGCGCAACAACAGCAGCCAAACTTGGCTTGGCCGATCTTTAAGATCGGTGGCCAGTACGATCGACTTGATGGTTTGAGTAAGCGGCACCCCTAGCATTTGAGCAACAGCTTCGCATTTGGCGGCGCCTGGGGTGGGCTCAAGCTTCATGGTTGCGGCTGGGGCGGCACGCTGCTCAAGCAGGCAGGGCGCCACGGCAAGCTCAATATTTGCAGCGTAGTCTGACGCGGGATCGTAAACAATCAAATCTTCGCCGATATCGGCAATCACCTGAAATTCGTGACTCTGTGAGCCGCCGATTGACCCGGTATCGGCCGAGACGGCTCTGAAAGTTAGCCCCATGCGTTCAAAAATCTTCATGTACGCGTCGAACATGAGTTGGTAGCTTTTTTGCGCACTGGCCACGTCGCGGTCAAACGAGTAGGCGTCTTTCATTGTGAACTCGCGCCCACGCATGACGCCAAAGCGCGGCCGGCGCTCGTCGCGAAACTTCGTTTGAATGTGATAAAAATTGACGGGCAATTGGCGCCAGCTTTGAATTTCGTTGCGTGCGATATCGGTGATGACTTCTTCAGAGGTAGGTTGCAACACAAAGTCGCGACCGTGTCGGTCTTTCATGCGCAAAAGCTCTGGGCCGTATTGCTCCCAGCGACCCGACTCTACCCAGAGTTCGGCTGGCTGCACCACTGGCATCAAGAGTTCGAGCGCCCCTGCCGCGTTCATTTCTTCGCGGATAATGTTTTCGATTTTGCGTATGACGCGCAAGCCTAAGGGCATGTAGCTGTAGATGCCGCCGGCTAATTTGCGTATCAATCCCGCACGCATCATCAATTGATGGCTAGTGATCTCGGCGTCGTTAGGGGCTTCTTTTAGGGTACTGATATGAAAGGCTGATGCGCGCATGGGATAGAGGCTAAATTGTATTAGGGCATATTGCCCAACAGGTACGTATAATCACTCGCATTGTATTGAATTCGCAGGGAGTGGCCATGCTTGATCGCGAAGGCTACCGTCCAAATGTAGGGATTATCCTCGTTAATCAAAAAAACGAGGTCTTTTGGGGCAAGCGCATACGGGAACATGCTTGGCAGTTTCCGCAAGGCGGCATCAACCAGGGCGAAAGCCCTTCGCAGGCGATGCTGCGCGAGCTTCACGAAGAGGTCGGTCTGTTGCCTGACCATGTTCGCATCTTAGGACGTACGCGCGAGTGGTTGCGTTATGACGTGCCCGATACCTTTATCCGGCGCGAATCACGCGGGCACTATAAAG
>CAIZGG010000370.1 GCA_903932425.1 uncultured beta proteobacterium
ATGACGCTCGCCGCCAACACATTGACAGAGACCGTGCTTGCGGCGGCACCTGCAATGCCGAGTCCGCCAAAGGGGCCCCAGCCAAAGACAAGCAAGGGGCATAACCCAGCATGTAACACCGCTGTGCCAATCAACATATACGACGGGATCGTCATGTTGCCCGAGCCCCGCACAATCGCCGAGAGTGTGTTCGTTAGCCAAACGGTAAAACCGCCTGCAAACAATACCGTTGAGTAGGTGAGGGCGACCTGCAGGTTTTCGCCAGTGCCGCCTAGCAAGGTATAGATTGATGGACCAAAGCCCAGCACGATGAGCGAAAAGACGGCGGCCATCATTAACGCTGTGGCAATGGCGTGTTGTGCAAGGCGCTCTGCTAGCCCACGATCGCCTGAGCCCAACGCCCGAGCCACGACTGAATTAATTGAGCCACCCAACGCGCCATTGGACATTTGCTGCATCAGCATGGCAATTGGAAACACTAACGCTGCGCCCGCCAACGCCTGCGTACCCAGCAGGCCGATGATGTAGCCGTCGTAGGCGATGATGCCTGTTGAGGCAAACAAGCCCAGAACATTAGGCGTAGCCAGTTGCAGGATGGTTTTTAACAGCGGCCCTTGTAAGAGCGCCTCTGTGCGCTTGGATCTGCTAGCGGTTGCAACTGCAGCAGGCGCGTTCACTTAATCTTCTTTGCGCAGATGTGGAAACAAAATGACATCGCGAATGCTTGGGCTGTCGGTTAACAGCATGACCAGGCGATCGATGCCAATGCCGCAACCACCTGCAGGGGGCATGCCGTATTCAAGTGCACGAATGTAATCGGCGTCGTAAAACATCGCTTCTTCGTCACCTGCATCTTTGGCCACAACCTGCGCTTGAAAGCGCGCGGCTTGATCTTCAGGGTCGTTTAACTCAGAAAAGCCGTTGGCGATTTCGCGGCCAGTGATAAACAACTCATAGCGCTCTGTGATGCCTGGCCGAGTATCGGATTCACGCGCCAGGGGCGAGACCTCGATGGGGTAGTCGATGATATAGGTGGGGTGCCACAGCTGCGACTCGGCGGTTTCTTCAAACAGGGCGAGTTGTAGTGCGCCCAGGCCCGCGCGTGCCAGGTTAGGCGCATTGACGTCGACACCGCGCTTTTTGAGTTCGCTGCGTACTAAGTCAATATCGTTTAATTGCGCCTCAGTAAATTGTGGCGCATGCTCCAAGATGGCTTGCACGATGGTTAAGCGATGAAACGGCTTGGCCAAATCAAGTTCACGACCTTGGTAGGTGAGGGTGGCGGTGCCACACGCACTGATCGCGGCGGCTCGAATAATCTGCTCGGTAAAATCCATCAACCATTGATAATCGGTATAGGCCGCATAAAATTCCATCATGGTGAATTCAGGATTGTGGCGCGGGCTCACACCTTCGTTTCTAAAGTTTCGATTGATCTCAAACACGCGTTCAAAGCCGCCGACCACCAAACGTTTTAAGTACAGCTCGGGTGCGATGCGCAAAAACATTTCCATATCTAGCGCATTGTGGTGGGTGATAAAGGGCTTGGCCGCTGCACCACCAGGAATGGTGTGCAACATGGGGGTTTCAACCTCTAGAAACCCCGCGTCAACCATGACCTGACGCACGGCGCTGATCGCTTTGCTGCGGGCAGCAAACGTTTGGCGCGTTTGTTCGGTCATGATGAGATCAACGTAGCGCTGACGGTAACGCAACTCTTGATCGGCAATGCCATGAAACTTGTCGGGCAAGGGGCGTAGCGATTTAGCCAAAATGCGCGCGCTTTCTGCGTGAATCGAGAGCTCGCCTTTATTGGTTTTAAACATGTAACCCGTGACGGCCAGAATGTCGCCCGTATCCCAGTGTTTAAACGATTCGTACACATCTTCGCCTAAATTATTACGATCCAGATAAATCTGAATGCGGCCGGTGCTGTCTTGCAGGGTGGCAAAGCTCGCTTTACCCATCACGCGCTTAAGCATCATGCGCCCGGCAATGCGGGCGGTAGCGCCTAATTCAGTCAGCGCCGCCGCGTCGAGCGCGTCGTAGCTGGCAAACAATTCTGCGGCCTTGTGGCTGGGTTGAAAGTCGTTGGGAAACGCCACACCCAGGCCAGCGGCCTGGCGCTCGCGCAAGACC
>CAIZGG010000371.1 GCA_903932425.1 uncultured beta proteobacterium
ACACGCTTTGTTCTAATCGCACCAAACGAGCCTCAGCACGGCCAGGGGCGCCTGTTAGTCGATGTGCCAAACCGCGGTTTGCCAGTGAGTCATGCTTTTTATAACAGTCCGCGTCAGCGCCCCTTGCCGATCGGTTCGCTTGATGCTGGCGTGGGTTTCTTGCAAGAGCAGGGCTTCATGCTGGTTTCGACGCAATGGGAGCTTGGGCAAGGGTTCGAGCCGCCTAGCTTTGTCGACGAACACGGCGAAACACGTTTTGTTGAGGCCGCCGGGTTTGCTGCGGTGCGCGATATGGCGCGTTTTTTGCGTGATAGCGTGCAAATTGATAATCCACTTGCAGGCGCGGTCAAGCGAATCTATGCCGCTGGGTATTCGCAAACCTCTCGTTTTTTAAAAAGCTTTCTGCTCAACGGGTTTAATGTAGCGCAAGGCAAGCAAGTGATCGAGGGCTTTCATCTGGTGGGTGGGGCAGCGGGGCAGCTTCCGCTGATGGCATCGGGCACAGGCCCAGGCACTGTGGCGGGCAGTACGCCGGCACCGCCGAATCTTGAGCATCGGGGCGTGCACGAAGAACCGTTTACTTATGCAGCGGTCATTGCAAGGCTGCAGGCGCGTAACGAGACGCTACCCAAAATATGTGTGACGCACTTTAATATTGACTACATGGGTGGTCGGGCCTCGTTGACTCGCACCGGTGCCCACGGCGTTGTTGATCTTGCTTTGCCTGATTGCGTGCGAATGTACGACATTGCTGGCTCTGCACATCTTAATATGCGCGAGCAATATAAGCTCTGTGAATCGATGCACGGGCAACTCGATTGGTCGCCACCGTTGCGGGCGCAATTAATTGTATTAGACCAGTGGGTATCTAATGTGTGTGAACCGCCGCCAACTTGCTTGATGGCCTTGCGTCATCCACGTGCAGATGAAGAGGTATACGGTGCCCCGCAATATTTGCCTCAGGCTAGTGTTTTGGTGCCTCAGACTGATGCCGACGATAACCCGCTTGGTGGGATTCAATTGCCCGACGTCGCCGTGCCTTTGGGTACCCATGGTCGCCCAAACGCCCCAGTCACTCATGTGATTTGTCGCTTAGCCGGCACGTACAAGCCGTTTTTTGCTCTGCAACAAGAGCGCTTGCAGGCCAAGGACTCAAGATTGTCTCTCGAAGAACGTTATCCCGAGGGCTTAAATCAGTACGTGCAAAGGGTGCGAGAGGTAAGCGATCAGCTTGTTGCGCAGCGGTATTTGCTTGAGGCTGACGCGGCGGTGATTGTGAACGCAGCAGCGGATGAGACTCTTTTAAAGCCGAAGCCAACGCGGTCAATTTTTCGTTTGTAGAGTCGTGCGTAGCAAACCGTAAGATTTGCTGAGCAGACACGCAACCCTTAGAACAGTGCTCGGCCCCGTAACGCCTTAGTTTCAGATAGCTTGCGTTTGCCTTCAAGGCGCCGCTGCTTTGAGCCATAGGTGGGTTTGGTGGCGTGCCGAGTTTTGGGAGGCCGAGCCACGCTGTTGACCAGCTCGTTGAGCCTTGCTAACGCTTCAGTACGGTTCATGTCTTGGCTTCGGTGAGTTTGAGCCTTGATGACAATGGCCCCGTCGCGCGTGATGCGGTGATCTTTGAGCGCTAACAGGCGTATTTTGACGTCAGCGCTTAACGCCGAGGTCGGTATGCTGAAGCGCAGGTGGATGGCGCTTGAGACTTTATTCACGTTTTGCCCGCCTGCGCCCTGTGAGCGCACTGCGGTAATTGTGACGTCGTCCTCTGAGAGGGTGATTTCAGCGTACATTGTGAGATTAAAGGATTGACCTGTACACTACATTATCGTTTATCTCAGGGAGCGTACCGTGGCCAAAGGTCAGCAAAAATCCAGTAAAGAAGCAAAAAAGCCTAAAAAAGATACCTCGACGCCAAAACCTGCGTCAGGGCTCACCGATCCGGTGCGTGCTACGACTGTCAATACTGTCTACACCCGCATCAAAAATAAAGATAAATAAGCAAACGAGGCATTGCACTTGTTTCAATCGAGTCGCAATGTCTCTTGACGTTTTCTCAGTCGCCCAAGACCGCCTATCGCTTTCTGGGCGTGCGCCCGCTATGGCAAGCACTCTTGCCATAATAAATAGTGACTTTGCCTCGGACGAACACTGCAGATAGCAGTTAGATCGCGCAATGTTGATGTCAATTCGACGGTCGAACTAGACTGTTCTTCTGAATCACTCCACACTCAATGCGAAACAATACAAGGCTTGTAAACGGCCTTGTTGAGCCCGTACGCCCTAAGGATTTGTTTAAGCCCATGACAGTCACTCTTGAATCTCTTCAGCACGAAAATGAAGAGTTAAACGTTATTTTCGAAACTGCAGAGTTTGGAATCCTATTGCTGAGAAACAGAACCATCGTTCGGGCCAACGCCGCGATGGACGCCATTTTTGGTTATGAGCAGGGGGGGATGATCGGACAAACCACTGCCTCGTGGTACGTCACTGATGCTGATAATCAAGCGATGGTGGCGGGCTACGAAAAAATGTGGCGTGGCGAAATGAATAACCAAGAGATGCCACTTTACCGAAAAGATCGCAGCACGTTTTACGCCAGAATGTGTGGGCGCGCCATTGATCGTAGCGACCCAAGTCGAGGCACGGTCTGGATGATCGAAGATATTAGTATTCGCAAGCAGCAAGAGGTCGAACTAAAAATTGCGCGTGATAAAGCACAAGAGGCGGCTCAAACTAAAAGCGATTTTTTGGCGAATATGAGCCATGAAATTCGCACCCCAATGAACGCCATCATCGGCCTGAGTAATCTGGTACAAAAAACCGAATTAAATCCTCGTCAGCGCGACTATATTGAAAAAATCCATCAGTCAGGCAAGCACCTGCTTGGCATCATTAACGATATCTTGGATTTTTCAAAGATCGAGGCTGGCAAACTGACTGTTGAGAAAATTGATTTCAGTTTGCAATCTGTGCTCGACAACGTTTTAACCTTGGTCGCTGAAAAGGCACACGCCAAAGGGTTAGAGCTTATTTTTAATATAGCGGCTGACGTGCCCCAGCGACTTGTAGGTGATGCCCTGCGCCTGAGTCAAATTCTGATCAATTACGCTAATAACTCAGTGAAATTTACCGATAAAGGGCAAATTGAAATTATCTTGCGTATCGAAGAGCGCAAAGACGACGAGTTAAAGCTCTACTGCGCCGTGCGAGATACAGGCATTGGTTTGACGCCTGAACAGATCAAACTGATGTTTCAAAGTTTTCAACAAGCCGACTCATCGACTACGCGTAAATATGGTGGAACGGGTCTTGGCCTATCGATCGCAAAAAAACTTGCTGAATTAATGAGCGGCACGGTGGGCGTTGAAAGTGTTGCGGGTGAGGGCAGTACGTTTTGGTTTACCGGTTGGTTGGGAATCAGTCATCAAGCTCCCCACTATCGCAGTCCGGTACATGATCTGCGTGATAAGCGGATCTTGGTGGTTGACGATAACGAAGCCGCATCAATTGTGTTGATCGATCTTCTTGAGCATATGGGCCTTGAGGTGACAGGCGTACCAAGCGGTGAAGCCGCAATTGAGTGCGTGCAGCAACAGGCGGCTTTAAACAAACCATTTGAATTGCTCTTAATCGATTGGCAACTTTCTGGAATTGATGGCGTTGAGACAGCGCGTCGAATCAAAGCGTTGAACCTGCCAGTCGCACATATGGTGATGGTGAGTGGCTACGATACGGATAGTTTGCTGCCCTTAGCTGCCGCAGTGGGAGTTGATCAAGTTTTACTCAAGCCAGTCAATCCTGCAAAACTTGCTGAGGCCTTGATGTCGTTCTATGAAGACGGTGCTCAAGTCAACAACCTGGCGCTTGAACCGCAAGTGCAAAATTTACTCGACTCCTTGTCTTCGATTGCAGGCTCAAACATTCTGCTGGTTGAAGACAATGAAATTAATCAGTTGGTTGCGACAGAGCTGCTAGCTGAAGGCAATGTCAAGGTTGAAGTCGCTAACAATGGAAAAGAAGCGTTAGACATGATTCTTGCCAGACCAACCCACTGGGACGTGGTGTTGATGGATATGCAAATGCCGGTGATGGACGGCGTGACGGCCACGATCGAAGTGAGAAAAACGATTTCGGCCGAGCAGTTGCCCATTGTTGCGATGACCGCTAACGCGATGGTGCAAGATAAAGAAAAGTGTCTGGCCGCGGGGATGCAAGATTTTGTGACTAAGCCGATTGACCCTGAGGTGCTTTGGGAGACGTTGTTGCGAGTGATTCGCCCCAAGGCGACGTTATCGAATACCGCCGCTACCCGAGTGGCTTCAGCAGTTTCACCGGTTGTAACAGAAAAGTTTGTGCTGCCAACGGGTATCGATGGTCTGGACAGCGAGTTAGGTTTACGTCGCGTTTCAGGAAAAATCACACTCTATGAAACGATTCTTCGCAAATATATTGCCAGTCAATCAAGCGTCATTGACGAGCTGCGAGCGGCTGTTGAACAAAAAGACTTTGAGCTGGCAAAGCGACTCGCGCACACCACTAAAGGTGTGAGCGGCAATATCGGCGCAACGGTTGTTCAGGGGTTGGCTGCCGAAATCGAAGCGGGTTTAGCCGAAAACGTTGATTCGACAGCGATCATGGAAAAGCTCGCTGTGCTGCAGTTGACCCTGGCGCCCTTGCTTCAAAGCCTCGCAGACTGTTTGCCACAAGAGGCTAAAGCGGTAGTCGTGGCGATTGATACAGAAAAGCTCGCCGAGTTGCGCGCGCAATTGTCTGATTTTCTGAAGGCAGACGACTCTCAAGCCGCCGACCTTTTTGAAGAACATGCCAGTTTGTTTCAGGCAGCGTGGCCCGAGCAATTCAAAAGTCTTGAGACAGATTTAAAGAATTTTGATTTTGATCAGGCCCTGCAAACACTTCTAGCGATGGACTAAGCGGCTTTTTTCAAAATATCAGACTTGTTATCGTCCAAATACTCTTCCATCACGCGATAGCCAATATCGTGACGGCGTTTGATGCCATGAGCTGAAAAATCCATACCGCCCGTCATGGGCATATGGGGTGCACCCACTGAATGAAGGTTTTCTAGCGCGAGCAGTGGTTGCAAGGTTTTGAAGGGTTCTGACTTTCTGATTTCTGAATTGGCCGGCAATTTGTCAGAAAGTAAACGCATCAACTCGTGTGCATGCTTCACGACATTGTCGGGGCCATTCAGGCGATTCTCATACTGAATCTCGAGCATGCGGTGCTGAACTTCATGCAAGGTCTTAGGGATTGGTCCGTTTTCTGGAAACAGATCAATACAAAAAATTGGCAAGCTCTCACGTTCTTTTTCAGTCAACATCCTGCACAAGGTTAAGGCCGGAGTGTTGTCTACCAACCCGCCATCCCAATAGTGATGATGTTCGATTTCTACGGGGGCAAAGCTCGGTGGCAAGGCGCCACTGGCCATGATGTGATCAATCGTGAGAGGCTTCTTTTGCCCGTTCATGAATGACTTTCCTTCACCCGTGCGGACATTGGTCGCAACGATTCCGATTCGAATGAGTTCTGCATTATTGAGTCGTTCGAAATCAATCACCTCGGTTAAGGTTTTGCGCATCGGTGCGACATCATTCAGACTATTCCAGTGCGAGCTAGTCAAAAAATCTGTGCGTGGTTTCCAATAGTTTGGATTGCCAAACATTGAAAGCCAGGATTGATTGTCAGGTTGAAGAAAAGGATGAGCTTCGATCGTGACAGAGTGCCAAAATTTATTAAGATTTTCGCGAATGTCGCCCTTCGGAGCACCCGCGATGACCGCGGCAGTGTAGGCGCCAATTGAGACACCGGCAATCACTTTGGGTGTGAAGCCGTGTTCGAGCAGACATTGCACGGCGCCCCATTCGTAAGAGCCTAAAGCGCCTCCGCCCTGCAATACAAGTCCAATTTCAACGAGCTTCTGAGTCATTTCACGTACCTTTTCTAGAAAAACTTGAGAGCCACTCGGGCCAGACTGGCTGATGCGTGCCTAAGGGGACCGGCGGTAAATCCCATTTTGAGACGGTATCTGAGTAGCGAATGACCGATCCTAAGGAGTGCAGTCTGCCAAAGCCCGTATCGCGCTCAAGCATGAAACGCTGCAGGACATCAACAGGTACAACTGGCGTTGTCGCACTTGAGTCGGTTAACCCTTGTTGCATCAGCATCATTGCCGTGCGAGTCAGAGACACGCGTACGTGCCAACTACCGCCCTCGGTGGCACGACGCACCAAAGCAGCCAGCACCCCGGTCGCGGCCAAGTGGCCAGTGATATAGTCGTTTGGAAAGAAAAATTTGGTTAAAGCGGGCGCCTCTTCGCTGCCTTCTGTCACCGCGATACCCGACACGGATTGAGCTAATTGCTCCCAGCCAGGCTGAAGCTTCCAGGGGCCGTCAAAGCCAAAACAGGATATCGATACATAGATAATGCCTGGGCGCACTTCAGCAAGTTTCTCTGGCGGAAACAAGGCACTCACGCTCCCTGGACGATAGCTTTGTGCAAAGACGTCAGACTCACTGGCTAATGCCAAGAGCTTTTCTTGACCCTGAGCTTGCCTGATATCTAAAAAGGCTGAAAGCTTGCCGTGCCCAGTATCGATATCGAAAGGTGGCATGGTTGCGCGGTATGGCGAGTAGATGTGAAGCGGTGTCGCGCCTTCTGAGGCCAGTGCCTTGGCACTGGTAGGACCTGCAATCACATGAGTGAGGTCGAGTATTTTGATCCCGGTCAACGGACGAAGGCCCGCTGCAGGATAAATATTAGGCTGCGTTGGAAAAGGCTCAACCGGTGAGTCTGCAATCTTGATGAGCTCTATAACGGGTGTCGTGGCAAGGTGTTGGCCTTGAGGATGTGCAAGCCATTGCTCTTGACTGCGCACCATCACGCCAGGAAGCTTCTTGTCAGCGATGGCCTGCTCAAGAGCGGGAGCATCCCATTTTAGAATCGCTTGCCCGATTGCACGGGCGCTATTGCTGCATTCAAGCAGGTCAAGAAAACCATTGCGCAGTAGCGGATAGCCTCCGTCAATCATGACATGACGGCCATCTTTCGTTGGATACATGCCCACGGTTGGGTAGTCGGGCTCTGGCAACGCAATGGGGTAATCCCAAATGCGCTGATGAAAGACACTTTGCATCGCCAGTGAAGCGCCTTGCAAATCAAAAGACGCCGTCTGTGAGCGACCTGTGCGCATCTTCCAGATATGATTGATCAGCATCGCCTGAGCGCTTAATACTGAAGCACACACTTCAGCAGCGCGCAGTCGCGTTTGCAAAATCGGAGGCGCTGCGTCAACCGTTACGCTATTCGCGATGGGGCCGACTCCTGTCCCGTTGAGAATGTCTTGTGCGAGTTGTTGTATCAAAAAAAGTCCTCTGGCAGTCGATGGGGCAACCCTTTAGGGTTTTCCCGATCAGACTAGCAGAGGAACCTTTATCACTTGATCACTATTTGTACTGATTGATCGGTGTCGGCATTTATTCGGTATGTTTTGCGATTTCTGTATGCCTTGCTCAGAATAGCTGTTGGTAATGTCTACCTTTATTGATAAAGCGTGTCGTTGTCGCCGAACAGTGTTTGGTTGCTGAATACTATTCTTTCGACTCTTGATGCATCTTGTTGTAGAAATCAAGCATCGCAACAACGTCTTGACCGCGGTAACCCGAGGCAAGGCCCATCGCCATCATCTCGCGAATCACCGAAGCCGCCGGAGTGGGGTGGTTCAGTGTCCGACCAAATTCGATGGCAAGTGCTAAATCTTTTTCCCCAAGCTCAAGTTTGAAGCCAGGGTTGAAGTTGCCTTTAATTGCGTTTGGAAATCTCTTTAAAAAATGATGCGATCGTCCGCCCGAGCCAGACAATACCGAGAAGAGTAACTCTGGGTCGACGCCTGCAGTCGTGCCTAAGGCAAAGGCCTCTGCTGCGACTAAGATATTACCCATCGCCATCATATTGTTCACAAGCTTGACGGTTTTTCCGGTGCCCACAACGCCGGTGTAGTGATAGGCAGAGCTCAAGGCTTTCAGCACGGAATCCACTTCGGCAATGTCGGCTGGGTCACCACCCACCATCAGCACTAAGTTACCCGTCGCGGCTTCTTCGGGGCCTCCACTCACCGGGGCATCAACCATGCGTACGCCCTTTTCTTGTGCCGCGGCGGCGATCTGCCGCATCGTCTCTGGGTCGATCGTGCTCAGTTCGATACCGATATTACCGGGAAGAGCATGTTGCAAGATTCCGTTAGGGCCTAACCATGCCTGCCGTGCCGTTTCAGCGTTCGGAACGCTACTTAAGATCACCTGGCGGTTATGCAGCGCGTGTTTTAAATCGGCCTGAACCTGGAGACCTTTCGCCTGAGCCGCGAGGCGACTTTGCTCATTGATATCAAACCCCAGAACATCAAAGCCTGAGGCGAGCAAGCGTTGTGCCATACCACTGCCCATTTGGCCGATGCCTACGAAGGTCAGAGTGTGTTTCATTGGTTACCTTACGAAATTGAATACATGTTTTGTCAGTCAAAATGCTTAGTTCATGACGATGCCGGCAGTTTTAACGATGCTCGCATATTTCTCTGACTCTGTTTGCATAAGCGCGTGTAGTTCAGCTGGCGAGCCACCTTGCGCTTCAAAAGAGAGCTCTGCAAACTTATCTTTCAATGTGGCTAGGGAAAGTGTACGTTTAAGCTCTTGATAGAGTTGTTGCGTGATGTCGTCTGGCATTTTTGCGGGCCCCCAAATCGCGTACCACGAGGGTAATTCGAAGCCAGCTAACCCGCTTTGAGCGACTGTTGGGATATTTGGCAAACTAGAGGCTCGCTTGGCACTCGTGACCGCCAGCACTTTCAGTCGGCCTGACTTCACGTGCTGGATCGCCGAGGGGATGGGCTCGACCATGGCCGTGGTGTGCCCGGCAATCACGTCGGTGAGGGCCGGGCCGCCGCCTCGGTAGGCAATCACCGGCATCTTCAAGCCAGCCCGTTGGTTGATCAGTTCTTCGGCCAAGTGGCCCGTCGTGCCGATGCTTGAGGCCGCCCAGTTGTACTGGCCCGGTTTGTCGCGCACTATATTGATGAATTCTTCAAAACTTGATGCTGGAAACTCAGAGCGCACGACCACAAGTTGCGGTACATAGCCGACATAGCAAAGTGGCGTGAAGTCTTTGATGGGATCAAACGGCACGTTATTTGAGATTAAAGGCGTAATGATATGGTTGGCGGCGTTGAGCAACAGTGTGTACCCATTCGGAGCCGCTTGATTGACCTGATTGGACCCGATCGTGCCTCCAGCGCCGCCTTTGTTTTCGATGATGACCTGCTGCCCCAGCTGGGTGCCAAAGGCCGGCGCAATAATGCGCCCAAGTGTGTCGACTGTACCGCCCGGCGGAAAGGGTACAACCAACTTGAGCGCAGCATCTGGAAATTTGGCCGCACGTGCGCAAGGGGCTAATAAACTAGCCCCAAGCATTGAGGTCGTTGCTTGTAAAAGCTTGCGACGTATACGATTGGCAGAGTCAGACTGTGACATGTTGTTCTCCTGATTTTTATGCTTTGAGAACAAGTTTACCGCTAACTAAGTTTACGCCCTGACTAGAATTTTCACTTCTTCTCAGGAGAAGTTTGCCGTCTACCCAAAATAAGACGTTCTATCGCTGGCGAAAATCCAGTGACTTGGCTAGAAATTTTTGTTTTTGGCCATGTAAAACGTTTGCCAGACTGCGAGGGCCAAGCCCGTCCATTTTAGGGCTCGCCAGCGTCGTCTGACCAACATCGAGGCGAGGGCAGAGGTTAGGTATGGGTACTGAAGCGCCAGCGAAAACCCCTTGGTTAGAAGCTGACCACCCCTAAGGTCATGGGCCTTGTCAAGCCAGTGCTTTGGGCTGAGTTGCAAGCCCAGTTGTTGGGTGTGCACAGCCAATGATTGACGCTCAACGGCTGCGCGCAACTGCAAAAGCTCAAGGCGCGCCTGCAGTTGTGAACTTGCACGATATTTAGCGTTCATGCCGCTCAGCTCTGTCTTGGTTGTTGTGAGTTGTTTTGTCGGGAGTGTGACACCAGTCCGAGAGTAACGTTAGGTCTTGAGTGAACTCTTTGCGAGAGAGTTCAAAAGGTAACGCTTCCGTTTTGAGTCGCCAAACTAAACGCCAGAGTGCGCCTAAGCCAATCGCTGTATACGTCAAGGCGAGGCCGCCGATTGCCCATAGGCGAAACTCTCCTGGCCAATAGACTGAAATGAAGAGAATTGAAAAAATGACTAGTGCTAACAGTAAAAAAATACAGGCGATCCCACAGAGGCTCAAGAGTGAAAAAAAGCGTTCACGCTGCAATGCGAACTCAACGCTGAAAAGTTCAGCGCGCGTTTGTAAAATTGCGGCCAGATCGCTGGCGACCCGACCGAGGCTATATCGAATCGTCATAGGTGGTTAGCGTCGGCTAATGAGCAAACCAAGTAGCAGTCCAACAACACCAACAGCGGCAACCGCTTGCCAAGGATTATCGTGAACATTGTCATCGGCCTCGCGAATCGCCTTTTTACCTTGTCTTAAAAGTGACTCTTGGGTGTCGTAGAGCGATTCGCGAGTTGCTCGTAATGAGTCAACTGCACGTGCGCGAAGCTCTGCAGCTTGGTCACCCGTTGCGTTCGCCGCACTGCGCAGAAGGCCTTCAGCCTCACCCAAAGCGACTTTCAAGCTCTCAAGTAGTTTTTCTTGGACTGTACCTGCATCAACGTGGTCGGCAGACTGATTCATGTCGGACTCCTAGTGATTCGTTTAAACAGCTAAAACCAGTATGCGCCTAGTTCAAGCGATTAAGCTTGATTTATCTCAAGATGACGTCATACTAAAATACTTGCTTTTCTTTCTATCGTCTCTTTTTTAATTAGTGATTTCATGAAACTTCTTTCTAAAACAAATTTTGGCGCCATCGAACTTGCGAATCGCGTTGTGATGGCTCCGTTGACCCGAATGCGCGCAGGTGCGGGCGATGTACCCGGTGAACTTGCCGCGACCTATTACGCTCAGCGCGCGAGTGCAGGTTTGATCGTTTCTGAAGCCGCTCAAATCTCGGCCTTGGCAAAGGGCTATCCGGCCACGCCTGGTATTTATAGCGACGAGCAAGTGCAGGGTTGGCGTAAAGTGACCGAGGCAGTGCACGCTGCTGGCGGCAAAATCATTTGCCAGCTTTGGCATGTTGGTCGTATCTCGCATAGCTCATTGCATCCAGAGCAAGGTCTGCCGGTTGCACCTTCGGCGATCGCGCCCACCGGTAAGGTGTACACGGCATCTTGGGGGCTTGAAGCCTTTGAGACACCACGCGCAATTGAGTTAAGCGAAATTCCAGCCCTTATTCAAGACTATGTGCATGCGGCCAAGCAAGCAAAGCTTGCTGGCTTTGATGGCGTTGAGGTGCATGGTGCGAATGGTTATCTGCTAGATCAGTTTTTGCATAATGGCTCGAACAAGCGTACCGACCAATACGGCGGTAGCGTTGAAAATCGTAGTCGGTTATTGCTCGAAGTTTTACAGGCGGTCTGTGGTGTTTGGGGCAGTGATCGTGTTGGAGTGCGTTTGTCGCCCTATGGCACCTTTAATGACATGGCTGATAGCGATGTTAAAGGTTTGTTCACCTATTTAGTTGGCGCTTTAAGCAAGATGCAATTAGCCTTTTTGCATCTGATTGAACCACGTTCAACGATGGCGGGTGGTACAGATAAAGTCGCCGAGGATCAGCCGAGCACCTCGAAGCTGTTTGGCCCCATGTTTGGCGGTAAAGTCATGTCTGCGGGTGGGTATGGCCGAGATGACGCCGAGGCCGTGGTCGCAAGCGGTCAGGCTGACGCTGTCGCCTTTGGGCGGTTCTTTATCTCAAATCCAGACTTGCCGAAACGCTTTGAGTTGAATGCTCCGTTAACACCGTATGACCGTAAAACATTTTACGGTGGCGATGCGAAGGGCTACACCGATTACCCAACGCTGTAATCTCAGCGACTGCCTCAGGTCGTACAGATCTGAGGCGGGGCGACGGTTGGAAGCCTCTGTCGAGTATGTGGGCCGCGGTCGCACCGATATCTGCGGAGAGGCAATCTCTAAACTCTCCGGGAATGATGATCAGATTCGGCGGGCTAAGGTTTCTGGATTCACGACAAATTCAGGAATCGCGCCACTCAAAATCGCGGCCATATCGTTGGCCATCGACTCATAAATCCGTGTCATCGCCCCTTCACTGGTGGCCATGGCATGTGGTGAGACCAGGCAATTTTGTAGGCTAAAGAGTGGGTGAGTGTGATCGGGCGGTTCAATTAAAAATACATCGAGTGCAGCCCCTCGTAAATGGCCGCTCACTAGCATTTCGTAAATGGGGTCAAGGCTTTCGATGACGCCCCCTCGCGCCAGATTGACTAAGAACGATCCTTGTTTCATGCGTTGCAGCCGCGCGCGATTAATCAAACCCATGGTTTCGTCATTTTGTGGGCAGTGCAGGGTGACATAGTCTGCTTGCGCCATCAGTGTATCGAGTTCGACGAGTTTGACCCCAAGCGCACTCGCGATGCTTGGATCAAGATAAGGATCATAGGCAATGACGTTCATTTCAAACGGCTTTGCCATCTTGGCAACGATTTGACCGATGCGCCCCAGGCCGATAATACCCAAGGTTTTCTGATCGAGGTCTGTGCCTTGCGAAGCGATACGCGACTGCCAGTTACCTCGTTTGGTTTCGCGATCCCAGTGAGCAATCATTTTGCATAAGGCCAGCATGAAGGCAAAGGCTGCTTCAGCAACCGCACGTGCACCAGCGCCCGGTGTGTAGACCACCGCGATACCGCGCTCGGTCGCTGCTTTGATGTCTACGGTATCGTAGCCAACTCCGGTGCGGCCGATCACCTTTAACTGTGGTGCGGCGTCCATCAGAGCCGCAGTGATCTGTACCTGGCCGCGCACAACCAAGCCAAGGGCCGGAGCGATCTCGCGCATTAAGCCCTCATAGGTTGGCTGCGTTGCGACTTTAAACTGACCAAATCGTGAAAGCGTTTGTTCGGCGTAGTGATCAAGCGGTTGGGTAGACAGAATGATGGGCTGGTTCACGGTATAGGCTAATCTGTAAGTGAAGGAGAAAACCTGTGCTAATCTGAATTGATGCGGCGGGTCAAAACAAACAGATAATAACTCTAAGGAAAATAATGATGCGTGCATTGTTTTTTGTCGTGGCAGCTTTGATATTTTCGAACTCTTCGCTTGCGCAGGGTTTTCCCTCGAAATCGATCACGATGATTGTTGGTGTGGCCCCCGGTGGCACACTTGATACCTTGGCGCGACTCCTTGCCAAGACTATGACAGCCGATTTAAAGCAAACGGTGATTGTCGAAAACACGACTGGGGCGGGCGGGTTGGTCGGTCTGAAACGTTTAATGCAAGCGCCGGCCGATGGTCACACCTTAATGTTTACCAATATGTCTTTGGTGATCATTCCGCACCTACACCCTAGTGCGAATGTCGATCCTGTTCGTGAGTTGGATGCAGTAGGAATGGTCGCGACGGTGCCGATGGTCTTAGCGGTCAGTAACAAAAGTGCGATTAAGAGTTTGCCTGAGTTACTTGAACGGATGCGCAAGGAGCCCGGAAAAATTAATTTGGGGTCAGGCGGCCCAGGTACCACTGCGCACTTGTCTGAAGCACTGTTTTTGCATCTGTCTAAAACAAAGGGCGAATTGGTGCAGTACCGTGGCTCTGGCCCGGCGCTCACCGATTTAATGGCGGGTGTGATGGACGTCGTGCTAGATCAAACCGTCTCGATGATGCCTTTGCATCAAGATAAAAAGATTCTGGCGGTTGCAGTGTCCTCGCCTGCGCGACTGCCACAAATGCCTGATGTTGCAACCTTTAAAGAGGGTGGCTTGCCTGAGTTTGATCTGGCGATTTGGAATGGTGTCGTTGCCCCTAAAGGCTTGCCCGCAGCCGTCGCTGCCCGTTTAGCTGAGTCGATCTCACGTTCTATAGACGGCCAAGAATTCAAAGAGCGTTTGGTGCAGTTGGCGGCTCAGGCGCCTGAGCCAGCACAACGCGGCGCGGCGCCCTTGATGAAGCTCATTGAACAAGATAGCTTGATGATATCGGGCCTGGTCAAAGATGTCGGCTTGATTTCGAATTGACTCTTTGAATACGGCACGACGCGCACATTGCTTAGAGCGCGTGCACGTTGTGTTGATTCGTGTTGATATTTGTGAGACGAGTTGTTTAGTACCACTTCACAAATTCATCGAGCTCCATACGCGTGCTGTGATATGCGTTCAGTGGTGCGTCGAGGTCGGGGTAGCCCATCGACATGCCTACAATCAGCTTTTTAGTGTTGGGGATGCCCAGGCACTCGCGTATCGCATCGGGGTACCCAGCAAGCGACGCTTGTAGGCAACAGCCAAGCCCCGCGCCATGAGCCGACAGAGTCAGACCTTGTAAAAAAATACCCATATCCAAGGTCGACCAGGGGCCTAAGGTGCTGTCCATGAACATGAACATCGCACAGGGTGCATCAAAAAATTGAAAGTTCTTTAACCGCAGTTCGTTTCTGCGCTCGGTGTCACCACGTCCAATCCCCAGCGCTTCGAAGCGACGTGCGCCGTGAATTTTTGAACGCTGTTCGAGCGCTTCAGGCCAACTGGTCGGCGTGAGCACGTCGTAATTCGTTGGTGTATTTGAACGAGCAAGTTCGTACAGAATGCCACTCAGCTCGTCGCGCTTTGCACCCGTCACGACTGCGACTTCCCAGGGCTGCGTGTTGGTGTATGAAGCGCTGCGGCCGGCTGCCGCCAAAACGGTACGAATCAGCTCTTGTGGCACAGGCTTAGATTGAAAGCCTCGAATGCTACGGCGAGTCTGCAGGCCTTGTAGTAATTCCATGTTGTGTCTCCTTCTAATGATGCAAATGATGTTAGCACTATCCCATTCGCTCAATGCGGTCGCCTAAGGCGACTGCTTCTGAGTGGCTGTGGGTCACCATGAGGGTGGTGGTACCCGTCTGCTTGAGGATCGTGCGTAATTCTATGATTAAACGTTCGCGCGTGTCTGAGTCGAGGTTAGAAAAGGGCTCATCGAGCAAGAGGATGTCTGGTTTGGGTGCGAGGGCGCGTGCGAGTGCCGCTCGCTGCTGTTGCCCACCGGATAATTCGTGTGGAAACCGCTTGGCGTAGGGTTCGAGATTGACCAACGCCAGCATGGCTTGTACTTGGTGCTCGCGCACTTGACGGGATAATTTGTTCAGACCAAAACCAATATTCTCTGCAACATTCAAATGCGGAAATAAAGCGTAATCCTGAAACATGAAGCCGACTCGGCGGTGTTCTGGTGCAACCATTTGCGTGGCAGAGGATAGCAGCGTGTCGTTCAGATAGATGGCGCCAGCATCGATGGTTTCAAACCCAGCAACCGCACGTAGCAAACTGCTTTTTCCGCAACCAGAGGGGCCCAGGATGCATACGGTTTCGCCGGCCTCAAGTGTTAGGCTGTAACCATCGAGTACCGCTACCTCTCTATCATTTGAGAAATAGCTTAAGCTGACTGCATCAATCTTTAAACGGGTAGTCACGACGCGTGTCCATAAAGTGGAGCCTGTATATTGAATTTCATCTCTGAGATTTTTTTACCGTTGAGTGTGTGCGGGTTAACAGAATCACAGGCAAGATACTCACTAATACAATCAGTAAAGCGGCAATTGATCCTTCTTCGTAGGTGCCGCGCGCTGCTTCGCCATAGAGCCAAGTCGCGAGTGTTTCTACACCTAGAGGGCGTAACAGCAGCGTAATCGGGAGCTCTTTCATGGTTTCAACAAAGACTAGCAGTGCTGCAGCGCATAAGGCAGGGCGCAATAAGGGAAGGTCTACTCGAAACAGTACCCCGAGCGGCGATTGACCGAGCGATCGTGCTAGCTGATCTAGCGCGATTGGAATGCGTGCGAAGCCGGCTTCGAGAGAGCCGGAGGCAACGGCTAACAGGCGCAGCGTACAGGCCAGCACCAACCCCGTCATGGTGCCAAGCAGCCACAGACCGGGCGTAACAAGCGAGAGCCACTGACGCCCATGATTGATCGCGCTATCGAGCAGAGCAAAGGGGGTGAGTAACCCGATGGCGAGTACCGTGCCGGGCAGGGCGTAGCCAACGGCTGCTGTGCGCGCCAGGCGCTGCCCCAGTGTGACGGCGCGCCGGGTGCTCCAAGTGCGCGCTGCCCAGGCCAGGACCAAGCCGCTTGTCACGGTACAGACGGTTACCGCGAGAGCAACGAGTACGGTATTTGAGGCGGCCTGTTGCAAAATATTGGAAACAGTGCCGGTCTGATTCAGGCGTAACGATGCCTGCCAACTCAAATGCAGGACAGGGATCACAAAGCCCGCTAAGACCGGAAGCAGGCAGAATAAACACGCCGCGAGTCCTTGCCAGCATGGCAGTTGCCTGGGTTGCATGGTGCGCGACTGATCCGTATTGGTGAAGCGTTGTTGCCTGCGTGCATATCTCTCGATTGATATTAGGCTGAGCACTAAGATCAACATGATTAAGGCGATATGCGCTGCCCCTGCCAAATCCGAGCGTGTGATCCAAGTGGTATAGATCGCAACGGTTAGTGTCTGTAACCCCAAAAACTCTGAGGCGCCGACATCGTTGAGCGTCTCAAGCAACGCCAGAGTGGTGCCCACCACGACGGCAGGGCGTGCCATCGGCAATGCCACCCGAAAAAAAAGGCTGAAAGGCCCGTGCCCGAGTCCGCGAGCGGCCTCAATCAGGTTGGCAGGTTGCGTTAAAAACATATGGCGCGCGCTCAGGTAAACGTAGGGATACAGCACGCTACCTAAGATCAGAATCGCTCCTGGTAGAGAGCGTGCATCTGGCAATCGAAATTCGCGAGGTGAGCTATAGCCAAGCACAGCTCGGATGAGGCTTTGGAGAGGTCCGATTGGGTGTAGCAGGTCGAGGTACGAATAAGCGACGACATACGTCGGCACCGCGAGTGGCAACAAAAGTGCCCAAACTAAGAGTTGACGACCAGGGAACTTGAAGGCAGTGACAAGCCAGGCTGCACCGGTTCCAAGCATCGCTACGACAACACCAACGCCTGTGAGCAGAAGCAGCGTTGTGAGCGCGGCGTCGGGTATGACGAAGCGTGATAAGTGCGCCCATTGAGTGTTGGCTGAGCTGAGCGCAGACAGAAGCAATGACGCGATGGGTGCAAGCACACAGAGTGCAATGAGGCTGGCAAGCGCGGTGGGCCAGAAGCCTGTCGCGAGCCAGCGGTTGCGCGTCAATTCTGTAGCCATCTTGGCTGCGGGTTACCGATCAAAGCCCAGTCGATCGACCAGCAAGCTAGCTTCTTTACGATGCTTTGCGATTTCGGTCAGCGGCGTGAGGTCGGCCGTGAGAAAGCCAAAGCTTTCAACGGTTGGGTCAAGCGCAACGCCCGAGCGTACCGGATACTCAAAATTAAGGCGGGCGTAGAGATTTTGCGCGGGCTCGGAGGTTAAATATTCAAGAAAGGCGATGGCGCCTGCCTTGTTGGGCGCGTGTGCGGCCACCCCAGCGCCCGAGATGTTGACAAAGGTACCACCGGTTTGCGCGAAGGTTGGGCGAATGACTTTAATAGCGTCCCCCCACTTGCGGGCCTCGGTACCGGTTGCTGCTGTCTTCATTTGACCTGCGTAATAGGCGTTGGCCAAACCCAGATCGCAGATGCCGCCCAAGATATCCCGTGCAACATCACGGTCACCGCCTGCTGCTTTACGTGCAAGATTTGTTTTGATCCCACGCAGCCATTGTTCGGTTTGCTCAAGTCCACGGTGAGCAATCATCGAGGCAATCAGGGCATTGTTGTATGGATGTTGCCCTGAACGAATGCAGACTTTGCCTTTGTAAGCGGGGCTCGCTAAATCCTCGTAACGAAACGACTCAAGTGCCAAACTTTTATCGGCATAGAGAACGCGATCGCGTAGAGAGAAGGCAAACCAGGTGCCGTCGCCGCTGCGAAGTGGGGCGGGGATTGTTGCGTTTAAAACGTCAGAGTTGATGTTTTGAAATAGCTTCGCTTCGGATAAATCTAAAAGATTACCGATGTCAACGACCATGAGTACGTCGGCGGGTGAGTTTGCGCCTTCGGCTTTGACGCGCTCGAGCAGGCCGTCTTTTAAGAAAACGGCTGCGACTTTAATCCCTGTTTGAGCCGTGAAAGCGTCAAGAAGTGGCTGCATCAGACCGGGCTCGCGCGTGGTGTACAAGTTGACCGTTTGTGTTTGCGCCTGGGCAGTCGGGTGCAGGCAAAGCGCGAGTGCGGTTAAGCCAACCAGGCGAACTGCAGAAACTAGACGACCCGCGGCGGCTGTGGCAGAGCGTTGGGCGAGACGGCAGGTGAAATGACTAAAACTCAGAAAAAAGCGTTGAAACAAGATAAACCTCTGACCGTGGACGTATTTGTATGCGCAAAATTCTAAATGCAAATGCGAATGATTCGCAACAAAAGAAATTGGTAACACTTTTTTCTTTTTGTTGCTTTTTGACTTTGGTCTTTAAAGGCCGTTCAACAACGCAACTAAAAATCCCTTTTCTGGACAAATTCGGGTAAGGTTGGCGCTGCGCAAAATAGCGATCAAGGTCAGCAGCGTACGCTTGGTCTTTAGAACACGATACTCGGAGATTTTTATGTTGTTTCCCACCACAATTGTTGGCAGTTATCCGCAGCCCGATTGGCTGATTGACCGCGAAAAGCTGGCAGGTCGGTTTCCGCCGCGTGTGCGCGCTAAAGAGTTATGGCGTGTCGCTGAGCCGTATTTGCAGCAAGCGATGGAAGACGCCACGTTGATCGCGATCAGAGGACAAGAGCAGGCTGGCCTAGATATCATTACAGACGGTGAGATTCGCCGTGAAAGCTATTCCAATCGGATCGCCACAGCGCTTGAGGGGATCGATATCGACAATCCTGGGACGGCGCTCGATCGTTCGGGGCACCCTAATCCTGTTCCCAGAATCGTCGGCAAAATCAAACGCGCGCGCGCGATCGAGGTTGAAGACCTGTTGTTTTTAAAGGCGCACACCAGCCGTAAGGTCAAAATCACAGTGCCTGGCGCTTTCACGATGTTGCAGCAGGCTCAGAATGATTTCTATGCCTCTGAAGAAGAAGCCGCCATGGACTATGCCGCTGCTTTGAATGAAGAGATCAAAGATCTGTTCGCGCACGGTGCTGACATTGTGCAGATCGACGAACCATATATGCAGGCGCGCCCCGAAAAAGCGCGGCAATACGGTATCAAAGCCCTGAACCGCGCCTTAGAGGGCGTGACAGGGCAGACGGCGGTGCATATCTGTTTTGGATACGCTGCAGTGATTCACGCACGCCCCTCAGGCTATGATTTTTTACCTGAACTCGCTCAGTGCTCGTGCCACCAGATTTCAATCGAAACGGCGCAATCAAATCTTGATTGTCGTGTGCTTGAGTCTTTGGGCAATAAGCAGATCATGGTCGGTTGTTTAGACCTCAGCGACATGTCAATAGAAACGCCCGAAGTTGTGGCCGCGCGTATTCGCAAAGCCCTGAAATACATAAAGCCCGAGCAAGTCATCTTGGCGCCCGATTGCGGCATGAAATATTTGCCTCGCGAGGTTGCCGATGGCAAGTTAAAAGCGATGGTTGAGGCCGCCCAGATGTTGCGTAATGAATATGCCAGTCATTGATTACGGTGAACGTCTGCGTCTAGGTGTCATGGTGCCTTCGGGCAACGTGATCGCTGAACCGCAGATTCACGCGATGTTGCCTGCGGGTGTGGTGGCGTACATCACGCGACTTGAATTGCGTGGTAGTTCTGAGGCGGAGCTCATTGAAATGAGCCGCCATGTTGAAACCGGAGCCAAGATCTTGGCGGATGCGCAGGTTGGGGTCGTGGTGTTTCACTGCACCGCCGTAAGTACGTTTAGCGCGCAGATGGGACAAGAGATTCAACATCGGATTGAACAGGCTAGCGGTTTGCCGGCATTTTCAACCTCTGAAGCAATTGTTTCAGCCTTACGTGCTTTAAAAGCAAAAAAAATTGTCTTGCTCACGCCTTACATTGATGAAGTCAATGTGCGTGAGTGCGCCTTTTTGAAGCATCACGGTTTTGAGGTCATCGCACAAATGGGATTGGGCGTGAATACGAACGCCGAAATGGGCAAGCTGCCCGAGCAGGTGTGGGTCGACCAAGCCTTGAAGCTGCAAGATCCGCAGGCCGATGCTTATTTCATCAGCTGCACCGCTGTACGTTCGGCCGAGGCCATCGAGCGGATCGAAGCGTTACTCGATCGACCCGTGATTACTAGTAATCAAGCGATGGTGTGGTTTGGCCTGCGAAAATATGGGATAGACGACCATGCACAAGGGTATGGTCGTTTGTTTAACTTGCAAGATGTTTAGTTAAGCGCAGACCGTTTGGGTCATGCATTTGAACGCGAACGGTTTGCGTTACTGGTTTTTAATCCCGGCTGCTCGAATCACGACACCCCATTTTTCAAGCTCTGCTGCGAGATGGTTGGCAAGCTCAACTGGCGAGCCGCCCATTGGGGTTGCCCCGATATCTGCGAGTTTCTTTTTGAAGGCCTGGTCGGCCAAGATCTCGTTGACCTCGGTGTTCATGCGGTCGATGATGGGTTTGGGGGTGCCTGCAGGCGCCAGCAAGGCAAACCACGTTGATGACATCAGCTTTGGAAAGCCCAACTCAGCGGTTGTTGGAACATCTGGCAATGCCGGTGAGCGTGTGGGCGACATGATCGCGAGGGCGCGCACCTTATTTGCTTTGACCTGTCCGGCAATGCCCGGGACAAGCTGAAACATGGTTTGAATCTCGTTGGCGATTAAGTTGGTCGTGGCTGTGCCTGGGGCGTTGTAAGGCACGTGCACCATTTTGGTTGCCGTCTCGCGCATAAATAATTCGCCAGCCAGATGCATCGAGCTGCCGATGCCGGTTGAGCCGAAATTTAATTTTCCGGGATTGGTGTTGGCATAGGCAATAAACTCTTGGATACTTTTAATCGGTTGATCGTTATTGACGACCAAAATATTTGGCACATCGCAGATCAGGGCGATGGGATCGAAGTCTTTTTGTGGGTCGTAGTTGATGGTGGCGTACAAACTTTTGTTGACCGCTAGTGTGCCCGCCCATGAAAAAAGAAACCGATAGCCATCAGGTGGATATTTAGCGGCGGCTGTTGCGCCAATGTTGCCGTTGGCGCCAGGTTTGTTTTCGATGATCACACTGGTTTTGAGGCGAAGGGCGAGTTGCTCGCTTAACATGCGCGCAATCGTATCGCCCGTGCCACCACCCCCTGGAGCTGGCACCGTGATTTGAATCGCTTTGTCAGTAGATGGCCAGGTATTGGCAATGGCAGCGCAGGATAGCGTTGAGAGCAGCATTGCGCTAGCGATGAAATATTTGGCGTTTAAAAACATCAATACACTCGAATAAAAAAAAGTTGGTTCTCTACGCACGAATCAGTCGACTCGTAGGGCGATTGTTAACTCGACAATCCTGTTGCGTTTACCCGAAAACCGGTTCGCCGAGATTTAACATTAACCGGTTCGCCCAGGCAAAGATCGCCACCGAGTGCATTAAATCTAAAATTTCAGGCTCGGTTAAGCCAACGTCTTTCAAGGCTTGAATGCTAGCCGGCGAAACGCCATCAGGATTGTTTGTCAGTTCGATCGAAAATTGAACGATGGCGCGTTCGCGCGCTGAAGTGCCGGCAGTGTGTGGATCGTTAAACACCTCAACAATTGCATCGGTGCGTTTAGCGAGTTGTTCAAAGCGTTGGGCGTGAACAGAAGCACAGTAGACGCAGCCATTGATGCGAGACACCACCGTCGCACCCAGTTCACGTTCTGCACGAGGCATGCCACCTGGCGCATACATGATGGCATTAAATGCTACCGAGCGCTGTTTGAGCACCTCGGGTTGATGCACTAAGAACAAATAGTAGTCAGAGACCTTCGCCTTGGGGTGACTCTCTTCGAGCACTGCGATTTGTTCGGGGGTTGCTGAATCAAGACTTACTACGTCAAGCCAGGCTTTCCATCCTAGCGTGGCGTTGGTGAAACCTTTAATTTCGATAAGTTCGCTCATGCTTGTTGCTCCAGCAGTTTCATGGCGTTGAGCCCGGCGACCACTCGTACTTGGTACGAGACAAAGGCGATGAGTTGAGCCAGTGTCACAACCTCGGGTGTTGAAAGCCCCGCCCGCGGCAACGCTTTGAGTGCAGCTTGATCGGCTTTGACGGGATCTGTAATCAAAGTATGAGTGAAGGTCAGAATGGCACGCAAGCGAGGCTCGGTGATTTGCTCAAGGGCACCGCTAGAAATGTGATCGATCAGCTTCTGCTCAACGTTCAAGTCTAAGAGTCTTTGGCGGTATTCAGCCGCACACAGCGCAGAGGGAGTGAGCGCACAGGCAAGTAAGGCAACGAGCAGTCGTTCAGCGAGTGTGAGGCCAGGCAACGCAGGGTCAAAGAGGCCTTCTTCGCTTTTTTGTGTTGCGGCGACGACTTTATCGCGTTGATGTCGCACTGCAAACGTGCCGAGCTCTGGTGTGAGCCCTACGAGGCGATCAATCGTGTCAGAGGATAGATTTGTTGTCATAGAAGCTCGTGTCTCAGTTCGTTTGTGTTTCGCTTAGTGATTCAAGTCTTGTTCAGTTATTCGTATGTTGTTCGTATGTCGCTTGGCTGTTTGAGTGTCGTTCAACTGTTTGTCGATCGCTTAGCGGCCGGCGTCCACTCGTCGCCAAGCAGCTCAGCGTCATCATAAAGCTCCATTCGATGAAAATGCTCTGCGATGTCTTCACGGTAAAACAAACTGGCAATCCCAGCAGACAGACGTTTGGCACCCTCGCTAATTGCTGGAATATCACCAGAAACGGTGCCGTGTGATAACGCCGCGGGGTAGCAAAAGCAATGGATGCTTGAGAGCCCTGGGCAGGCACCAGGCGCGATCTCTTTAAACTCAAAGGCCATGCCCAGATCGGGGGAGTCGAGCATCTCTTGGCTGGCTGGTTCGTTCATCTCCGCTTGACGGTGTTTCCAGCTCAGCACGTAGGGCGCGATGCTGGCGTACTCGGGGCGGGTCCACCAATCGATTTTGAAGCCTGTCGAGAAAATTAAAAAGTCGAGTTCGAACGCACCTTGTGGCGTATGCACTGTCAACATGTTGTCGTTGACTGAGATCGACTCAAGTGAACAGCCAAAATTAAAGTAAGCATTCGGGTGCTTTGATACCCGTAAGGTGCTCCCCCTGGGAGCCGGAACTTGTTCGACGCCAAGATAGTGTCGTATTCGCCATTTCCATTGCTCGGGCAAATCCACGAAGCCGATCACCATCCCCGCATTGCCAGCGCCTTTGCCTTTATTAATGCGAGGTAAATCTCTGCGACGAATCAGCAAGTCAACGCTCTTGGCGCCGGCTTCAAGGGCGGTTGCCGCGCTATCCATTGCAGAGGCGCCTGCACCCACTACGCCAACGCGTTTGCCAGCTAACGTGGAGTAATCGAGCGTATCTGAAGAGTGCGCCCAAAGGGTGCGGGGCAGGGTGGCAGCGATCTCGGGCACGTAAGCACCACCCAAACCATCGCGCCCTGTGGCGAGTACAACACGGCGCGCATAGATCACTTGCTGACCGCTTGGGGTGTTGATGGTTAGGCGCACTAAACCATCGGTGCGTGGCTCGATGTTGGTGACCAGGTGCTCGTTGCGCACATCGAGTTTTAACGCCTGGCGATACCAGCGCAGATAGTCCATCCATTGTGTGCGTGGAATTTTGTCGAGATCATTCCAGGCTTGCAAGCCGAACTGTGCCTCGAACCAAGCGCGAAAAGTCAGGGCAGGCAGGCCTAGGGCTGGCCCAGTCAGTTGCTTGGGTGAGCGTAAGGTTTGCATGCGGGCCGTGGTCACCCAGGGGCCTTCGTACCCAGCAGGCGCGCGATCAAAAATCACCGCTTGTATACCACTGAGGGTTAACGATGCGGCAGCGGCCATGCCTGCCATGCCTGCGCCAATGACCGCGACTTCAAGCACAGCGGCGCTTTCAAGCTCGCGCGCGACCACCCAACGTTTTGCCGGGAGCTCAAGCCAAGCAAGGTCTTGTTCAAGACGTGCCTGAAGCTGAGCCAGCCCTGCAGCGCCTGTCGCAATGTCCGTCATATGCCTCTTGTACGATCAAAAAAATAGTATTGAAGAAATAGTCGTGAAACTAATATTGAGCGAAATGTACGTCAAACCTCGCCTGTTACGGCGCAAGCATGTCATTAAGAATGATAGCCTAAGCTAACACTGCTCTGGATGGTTCGTCCACAAGCCGAGGATCGGGACACCTGGCGGGTTCCATAGTAAGCTTGAGCTCGAAAATATGGACGTCGCTCAAATCGCGCTCAAGTCGCGATCAAGACGAGCCGCTGATTGAGTAAATTGTGGAGACTGTCATGCCCCAAAAGAACATCCTGGCCACGCATTTGTTAAGTGCGGTCTTGCTTTGGTTGGTCACGGGATTGAGCGTTGCAATAGCCGCCTATCCTGAGCGCCCGATTACGCTGGTCGTGACCTATCCTCCGGGGGGCACGGCAGACTTAGTCGCTCGCTTGTTGGCCCCTGAAGTGGCTAAAGAGTTGGGTCAAAATGTCGTTGTTGAAAATCGCGGGGGCGCGGGTGGAATGATTGGCGGAGCCAGCGTTGCTAAGGCAGCCCCTGACGGCTATACGCTTATGCTTGATGCGGCCAATCACGCGCAAAATCCTGCTGTGCAGCCTAAGATGCTGTTCGATACATTGAAAGACTTCGCACCGATTGTGTATGTGCAACGGGTTCCAAATATTTTGGTTGTGCGTACCGATAACGAGATCAAAACGGTTGCAGATCTCATTCGGTTGGGTAAGCAAAAAGATCCGCTTTTGTATTACGCCTCGTCGGGGCCTGGCGGTGCACAGCATTTAGCAGGGGTGCTCTTTAATGCCTTAACTGGGACGCATCTGGAAGCCGTGCATTACAAGGGCGGTTCCGCAGGCGTCATGGACGTGATGTCTGGGCAGGTGACAATGATGTTTTCGACGATTGGTGTCTCTTTGCCCCATGTGCGTGCCGGTAAATTGCGAGTGATCGCTGTCGGTAGCGACAAGCGCACTGCAGCATTTCCTGATATTCCAACGATTGCAGAAACTGGCGTCCCGGGCTACGCAAGTTATGAATGGAACGCGGTGTATGCACCTGCAGGCACCCCGCCGGCAATCATTCAACGTTTGAATCAAGCGTTTGTGAGCGCGTTAAAACAGCCGACAGTGATCGCCCGTATCGGCGAGTTTAATGGCGAGATCATCGCCTCGACACCTGAAGAACTTGATATTTTTAGGCGTGCCGAACTTGAAAAATGGCAACGCGTCGCCAAGCAATTTAATCTTCAGTTGGCGCAGTAATGGCGCTTGCAGTTGTCATCCTCAAGACCGTGGTGCGCGCGAGTTGTCTGCGCACTGCATTGCTTGGTTGTCGACTTGCTTAGCTGTTCGCTTGCGGAAACTGCATCACTAAAATCTCGGCACCTAAGGGCCCGGTCGTAAGTGTGGCGGCAGGGTCGGTTGCAGCGATAAAAATCGCCGTACCCGCCTCGCGGGCTTGGTCCTTAAATTTCGCAGACCCCGAAGCAATATAAATAAATTGCCCGCGTCCTGTGGTTGGATCCGAACACACAATATTTTGTTGAGCGGGTGCTTGATAGATTGTGGCAAGCAGCCCATCGGGCTGCAAGGCAATCGCATGATGTTCGAGGGTACCTGCTAAAGCAGCGCGCTCAGCATCGTTTAAACAGCCCAGGGGTGTGCCCATGACATGGCGTCGCGGCACGTCTTTCATGTCACCACGTTGTTCAGGCAAGTACCCCGCGCCTGCGTCTTTGCCTAATCTAAACACCATGTAATGCAAGCCACGTTCGCTCGCGGTGATCGGGCCATAACCCGTGTGCTTTGCGGCAAAATGCACGGTATAGGGTCCGACCGGATGCCTGCCTATCAAGCCATCACCCGCCACCACGATTTGAAACTGGTCAACGATATGAAAGTGTGATTGCAGCACCCCATGAGGTTGCTGTTCGATCAGTTTGCAGTTTGGCGTGTCAGACTCAGCATCGCCCGTTTCAGGAATTAAATCACTTCTGAAAATATGACCACCCGGCACACCGGGCGCCGAACGAATGGGTCGCTCGCGGCGATTATTGAACGCTTCAGCAACGCTGCCGATCATGGTCATGATGTGGGTCTCCGGTTAGGCTTTAGTGTGCAAATGGTTCAGGCCTTTCTGATGCTTTATTATGGCACGATGAGGCACATCAAACATTAGGCATAGAGATGAAAAAATTATTAGAAAATCGGGTGGTCTGGGTGGTTGGGGCGTCTGGCGCAATTGGTGCTGCGATTGCTCGGCGTGTTGCAAGTGAGGGTGCTATCGCAGTGGTGTCAGCCCGCTCAGTGGATAAGCTTGAGGCTTTAACGGCACAAATTATTGAGGCCGGTGGTCGGGCGCAAACCCTTGTTGTTGATATCAAGAATCGCAAAAATGTCGACCAAGCTGCGCAAACGATTTTGACCCAATACGGCCAAATTGATGGTCTGGTGAACTCAACCTCGATTTCAGATTTTGGTCCGCTGATGAGCTTAGATGACGACGTTTGGATGGAGGTGTTGAACTCTAAATTGCTTGGCTATGTTCGTACGATGCGTGCTGTGTTACCTGCAATGTCAGAGCGCAAACAAGGCGTCATTGTGAATATGTCGGGTCGCGGCGGCAAGCAACCTACTGCGACACATCTGCCTGGCGGCTGTGCGAATGCGGCAGTGAACTTACTGGATAAAGGGGTCGCTGATGCCTTCTTGCCTTTTGGCATACGCGTCAATACCGTGGCGCCTGGCCCAATTGCTTCCGATCGCCTGGATGCGATGATGAAATCAACTGGGTCGATGTCGGATAGAAGCGCTCAGACGTTTAACCGACCAGGTACCCCAGAGGATGTTGCCGAGGCTACGCTCTGGCTACTCTCAGATCAGTCAAGACATGTGACCGGCGCGATTATTCCGGTTGACGGTGGCGCGACCTATACAGTTTGAGCGGCCTATACAGCTTTGAGCGACCTGCGGTGAGCCGTATCTTGAATTGCTGTTCATTCAGCGTTCGGCTCGGGTTGTCGAGGCAGCTATTCGGGCTTTAATCCAACATCGTTAAACGCCTGTTTCCAGTCTTTGAGCTGCCCAATCATGTAGGTGTTCAGCTCTGCAGGCGTTGAGCCTGCCAGATCAAACCCTTGTCGTTCAATGCGTGCGCGTGATTCGGGGTCAGCAATGGCTGCGCTGACTGCTGCGCTCATTCGAGTTGCGATCTCTGGGGGCAGTTTGGCTGGTCCAAACAGCGCCGCCCAACTCTCAGCGCCTAACGATGGTAGCCCAGCTTCGGCAAAGGTTGGTACCTCAGGTAAAAGTGAAAGGCGCTTGTTGAGCATCATGGCGACTGGAGTCAGTTTGCCGTCGTTAATGTGTTGCACGGTACTGATTGTCGAGACCAGAGTGAATTGCACATGCCCACCTAGTACGTCGTTGACATTTGGTGCCTCTCCTTTGTAGGGAATTAAATTCATTTGGATGTCTTGTTGTTTAGAGATCCGGCTAAACATCAATTGCGTGACACCGCTGTGACTGCCGAAATTAAGTTTCCCCGGATTAGCCTTGCCATAGGCGACCAACTCAGGATATGTCTTAAAGGGGAGTTTCGAATTAGCGACCATCACGTAGATATACCGACCGACCAAGGCCACCGGAGTAAAACTTGTGAGCGGATCGTACGGAGGGTTCTTTTTGAGTAAGGGCACCTGCATCATGGGGGTATTTGAGGCCATGAAAAAGGTGTGACCATCGGGCTCAGCACGCATCACGTATTCAGCGGCTATCTGCCCATCGGCGCCGGGCTTGTTTTCGACAATGACAGTTTGGCCAAGCGACCCTGTGAGGTGTTGGGCCAAAATTCGTGCGACCACGTCGGTGGCACCGCCCGGGGGAAACTGCAACACGATTCGAATGTTTTTTGAGGGCCAGGTTTGTGCGTTGACCCCAGTACAGCTGATGCTAAGTGCGATTATTGCAAAGAGACGAAAAATAAAAAATCGTTGCATACATCACCCTTAGCGATCAAAGTTGACTATCTAAAATATTGTCGCGCGTTACTTTCCACTATGTTTTGCCTGGTGCGACAATGAATGTGCTGCCGGTGATTATTCAGGTTTAAGGCCAGAATCGGCAAAGGCTTTCGCCCAGCCTTTTAACTGTACCTGCATAAAGTCGGCAAGCTCTGCGGGCGTCGACCCACCTAAATCAAAGCCCTGTCGCGCAATTTTTTCGCGCGCCTCGGGATTGGCCATTGCTGCATTCAGCGCTTCGCTCATGCGCGTCGCGATTGCGGGCGACATATTGGCAGGTCCGAACAAAGCGGCCCAGGTATCGGCGCCCAAAGGCGGCACACCCGCTTCAGCCGCCGTGGGGATTTCTGGCATGAGCGGTGAACGCTTAGGCAGCAAGATTGCAAGCGCTTTGAGCTTGCCTTCTTTAATATGCGCTTGAGTGCTAGTTGGCGTCGCAAAGGTTAACTGCACATGGCCGCCCAAAATATCATTGATCGTGGGGCCCTCACCTTTATAGGGAATCAGGTTCAGATCCATCTTGGCGTCGTCTTTTAGCTTGGTGTGCATGAGCTGTGTGACGCCGCTATAGCTGCCGTAATTGAGCTTACCGGGGTTGTTGCGACCGTAAGCGATCAGCTCTGCCGCGGTATTGGCCGGAATCGACGGACTCGCCACCAACACATAGATATAACGCCCAACAAGTGAGATGGGGGTGAAGTTTTTGATCGGATCGTAAGGAGGATTCTTTTTCAGCAAAGGCACCTGCATCATTGGCGTATTCGACGCCAAAAAATAGGTGTGCCCATCAGGCTCAGAGCGTAAGACATATTCGGCCGCAATGGCTCCATCGGCGCCCGGCTTGTTTTCGACCACCACAGGTTGGCCTAATGACACGGTCATCGTTTGGGCCAAAATGCGTGCCACCACGTCGGTCGAGCCGCCTGGCGGAAACTGCAACACAATCCGCACGGGCTTGGTGGGCCAAGTCTGAGCGCTGACGAGTGCGCTTGTTGTGAAGGCCGTGGCGGCGAAGGCGAGCAGGGCGATACGCCTAAAACGATTCAAGGACATGGGATATCTTCTATGGGCATTGGTCTAAACATACTAAGCTTGCAGACGTGATCTTAATACGCTTGAGAGACTCTTGCCCATTTCCACTAGAATTAAAGGCATGTTTTTTATCAGGGATTACCCATGTTGCTATATGACATGACGAGCGCCATGAACCCTCGTCGCGTGCGAATATTTTTGGCTGAAAAAGGGCTCTCAATCCCGACCCGGCAGGTCGACGGTCTTAACCGCGAGAATCTCCAGCCAGAGTTTCTAGCCAAAAACTCGCTTGGTAAAACACCGGTGCTTGAGCTCGATGATGGGACGCTTTTGACCGAGTCGATCGCGATTTGTCGTTATCTCGAAGCACTACATCCTGAGAAACCACTTTTCGGTCGCAATGCTCTTGAGCAAGCGCAGATCGAGATGTGGACGCGCCGAATTGAGTTTGAAATTGTGATGCCGATCATTACCAATTTTCGGCACACAGGTCAGTACTGGATTGGTCGGTTGCCACAAGAGCCGGTTTGTGGCGAGTTCTATCATGCGCGCGCACTTGAAGCGTTTGAGTGGCTAGATCGAGAGCTCGTCGGTAAAGAGTTCATTGCTGCTGATCACTACACGATTGCCGACATCGTTGCGCAGTGCGGATTCTTGGTCGGTAAAGCGACCGGCACACGGATTCCCCCTGAGCTTAAAGAATTGACCCGTTGGTATAGCGCAATGGTGGCGCGCCCAACAGCGAGAGCCTAGGATGACTGAAACGGCCGTCAGCGGTTCGCCCCAAAAAGTTTGCTTAATCGTGGGGGCCGGAGATGGCACGGGTAGCGCGGTTGCGAAGCGGTTTGCGCGGGCTGGTTACATCGTTTGTGTCACCCGTCGAACCCCACAGGCAAGTCAAGGCTTGCTCGACGCGATTCACGAATCAGGAGGTCGCGCTCTAGCGTTTACGCTCGATGCGCGCCATGAGGATGAAGTCATCAACTTATTTAACAAGATTGAACAAGACGTCGGCGCGCTTGAGGTCGTTGTGTTTAACGTTGGTGGCAATGTGCGTTTCCCGCTGCTGGAAATGACCGCACAAAAGTACTTTAAAACTTGGGAAATGTGCGCCATGGCGGGTTTTTTAGTGGGCCGAGAGGCAGTACGCGCGATGCTTCCCCGGCAGCGTGGGACGATTTTATTTACGGGTGCAACGGCGAGCTTGCGCGGCGGGGTTGGTTTTAGCGCCTTCGCGGGCGGCAAGGCTGCGCTACGCGCACTTGCTCAAAGCATGGCACGCGAATTTGGCCCCCAAGGCCTGCACGTGGCACACATCGTTGTTGATGGCGTGATCGATTCTGAGCGAGTGCGCACAACGCAGCCTGAACGGGTAGCCGCCTTGGGCCCTCAGGGCTTAGTCGAGCCCGACAGCATCGCGCAGGCGTACCTATGGTTGCACGAGCAACGCCCGGATGCCTGGACCTTTGAGTTGGATCTTCGTCCGGCGACTGAACGTTGGTGAGACTGAACGTTGGTGAGTGAGATAATGCGTACACTTGATTTTGCTTTCTAGTTCTTTTTGTTTTGTAGTCGGTTTTTTAAGGATGTGATTGATGAAGGTTGTAAAGAATATTGTGCTGTTGCTCGTGTTTGCTTTTTCCTCTTGCGTGGTACACGCGCAGGACAAATGGCCAACGCAACCAATCACATTTTTAGTGCCGTATCCACCGGGCGGGCCCACTGACATCATGGCTCGGCTCTTATCGGTGCCTTTAGCCACCAAACTTGGGACGACAGTTGTCGTTGAAAACAAGGCTGGGGCAAGCGGCAATATCGGTAGCGGCATGGTGGCGCGTGCAAAGCCTGATGGCTACACCATTTTGTTAGCAGCAAGCGGCAATATGTCGGTCAATCAAACACTATTTAAAAACTTAAATTACGATCCGATCAAAGACTTCGCGCCGATTATTCAAATCTCGAAGTTTCCGTTGGTGCTTGAGGTCAAAGCTGACTCTCCTATCAAAACGTTGCAGCAATACATCGACTACGCGAAAGCGAATCCAACAAAAGTCAGTTTCGGTTCGGCCGGCAATGGCTCGCCGCAACATCTTGGCCCAGAGATCATCAAAAAAATGAGCGGTGCGCCTCTGCAGCATGTACCTTACAAAGGTGCAGGGCCTGCCATCAACGATCTGCTTGGTGGTCAGATCTTCAGTATGTGCGACATCATGGCTGGTTCAATCAAATATATTAATAGCGGCATGCTGCATCCGATTGCGGTCACCACCAAGACACGATCGCCAGTTTTGCCTAATGTGCCTACGATGGATGAAGCAGGTTTGCCAGGTTTTGATTATTACGCCTGGCATGGCATCGTGGCGCCGAGCGGCACACCCGATGCGATTATTCAAAAATACAACAAGGCTTTGAATGAGATTTTTGCAGACCCCGAGTTTAAAAAGCGTTGGGAAGCAATTGGCAGCGAGATTGTGGCGGGCTCATCTCAAGAGTTCGCAGCGTTAATTCTTTCTGAGGCAGACCGACTGGGCTCCTTGGTGAAGGGCTTGGGTGTGCAACTTGACTAGTGCCTGAAGCCCAAGCGATTGCCAAGCTTTGAACTGGCTTCAGCGTTGAATAGCTGCCCCTGTGATTCACTCAACTTGGCAATCGTCTGGGCCTTGATTTTTAAAAAATGGAAACTCCATGACTACTGTTTCGCAAACGAACGCTACACAAAAAAGCCAGGTTCAGCCTATCGCGCGCTATGCGATCCCCGAGTTGAGCGATCTGCCAACGGATATCAGAGAAAAAATTCTTGCAGTGCAAGAGAAATCTGGCTTCGTGCCCAACGTGTTTTTGGTGCTATCGCGCAGGCCCGATGAATTTCGCGCCTTTTTTGCGTATCACGATGCGCTGATGGTCAAAGATACCGGTAGTCTGACCAAAGCTGATCGTGAAATGATCGTGACA
>CAIZGG010000372.1 GCA_903932425.1 uncultured beta proteobacterium
GATTAATAGTCGATCTTGGTTGAGAAGTCATCGCTCATCTCGTTTAGCCTGATCAGGCCATTTTAAACATCGATTGAGTCGTCTCAAGCCGAGGTCAAGACGGTATTCACCGGACCATTACCATTGGATCGTATGGTCCGTGCCCACGCTGCGCTCAAGTGCGCCGCCGTATCACTGTTTAAGATCGCAAATGATTGCTGCAGCAACGGGCTCGTGCGTCGCTGCCCTGCTCTTCGGAACCGGCGGTAACCTAGCAGCCACAGTGCCTGCAGCTGGCATGATTTATCAGTCAGTTGCTTTCGAGGCCATTCTGACCTTTGGCATGGTCTTGTTAGTACTCAGCATGACAAACGGCCCAAAACTTGACAGCAGTTCTGCTCCGCTTGCCGTAGGGGCTTATGTCATGGCACTGGGGACAATGGGCGGGCCCTTTGACGGCGCGGCGTTTAATCCTGCCAGGGCATTTGGGCCAGACTTTGCCCGCTGGGATTTTTCAACGTACTGGGTCTATGCTGTTGGATCGTTGATTGGTGTGCTCGTAGCAGTCGCCATTGCACGCTTTTTGCGTGGACCTGCAAAAGCCTCTGAGGCAAACGCTGCGATGGGGAATCCTCTGGATTCTTGAACAGCAAATGTTGCAATCGAGTGGATCTAGCCAGCTAGATCCACTCAGCACAATTGAAAACCGCTTATGCGTTACGCTATTTCGCTAAGAACATAAACATCGAAATATTTATACCAATGACGCTCAGGCACATGGTTGCTACGCCCGCGCCAATCCAGCGAAGGTATTTATGCGAAGTTTTTAGCTCTGACACATCAGATCGAAAATGTGAGAACTCATTTTTGCACTCATCAATGGTTGTTTTTAGCCCTGATAGCTCTGCAGAGAGCTTCTGCTCAACCTGATCTATTTTTTTCTCAATCTGAGTCATTTTGATTTCGATCTGATCGGTCTTAGCCTCGATCTGGATAGTCTTAATTTCGATCTGATTGGTCTTGACCTCGATCTGAAGCATCTTGGCTTCGATACGATCGGTCTTGATTTCAAGTTGATCTGTTTTAGTTTCGATGCGATCAGTTTTGATTTCGAGTTGGTGAATCTGCAACTTAACTGCGCTACTCAAGGCAACAAAGTCGGCCTTGGTAGCGTATTGCTTGTGCTCTTCGTCATAGACATTTTGAAGAGCGTTGGCATGTACTTCGGCCTGCTCACGGGGCAAGCCAGTAGCCACTAATTGCGTGGCGTAAGACAAAGAATTGAAAGTACTCATGACGCTTCCTGTGTAAAACAATTTCAGGCATCAGCACCTGAAGCGGATAGCTTGAGCCGTAATCAAAGAGAATTCAATAGCCTCAGCCGAACTGTTGCACTTTTTTACAAGTCGCTTAAAACGCGACGACTTGTTGCCTCAACCAGCATTAAGCGGTCAAGCTATTTAGTATCAGAAGCCCTAGAGTTTTACTTCGAGCCGCATGACCTCTAAGCCTTGTGGTGATTTAGCGCAGCGCTGGGTCTGTCGGTATACTATTTGGCACGCAAGCGCGTCGCTGCCCTAGAACTTAGAATGTCCCCATGCAAACAAACTTGTTTGATTTCACTCCAAGCGAACACGACGTATCAACAGCCGTTGCTAATCTTCTGCCCAAAGATGGCAGTGCAACATATATTCCCAACGTTTTCGACCCAGGCAGCTGTTCGACGTTATTCGCCTCGTTACGCGAAGCGCTTAACTGGCAACAAGACCAGTTATTCATGTTTGGAAAATTAATCACTACCAAAAGAGAAGTGGCTTGGGTAGGCGATGCAGGCTGTTCGTATACCTATTCTGGCGTCAAAAAGTTTCCGCAAGCCTGGACACCAGAGCTGTTACACATCAAACACACCGCTGAGGCGCTGGCGGACCACACGTTCAACTCGTGCCTGCTCAATCTGTATCACGACGGCGATCAGGGCATGGGTTGGCACAGCGATGATGAAGTTGAACTCGAGACAAACGCACCGATCGCCTCAGTTAGTTTTGGTGGCGAGCGTAAATTCTTGTTTAAACATAAGTTTGAAAAACTCGGCGCCTCTGTTGTTTTAGAAAATGGAAGTGTGCTGTTGATGCACGCGCCGACCCAAGCATTTTGGCAGCACAGCCTGACCAAAACTAAACGTATCGTCCTTCCTCGAATCAACCTCACCTTTAGAACTATCAGGCATGAGCAACAATAAACTGACCAAAAAGACGATCGCAATCGTTGGCGCCGGCCTCGCAGGCTTGAGTTGTGCCGTTCGGCTCACTGAGCTTGGCCATCACGTAGAACTATTTGAAAAAAGTCGCGGGCCCGCTGGCCGCATGAGCACCAAACGTGGCGAAGGTTGGTCTGCCGACCATGGCGCCCAGTACTTCACTGCACGCGACCCGCTGTTTATTGAACAAGTCAAAAAATGGCTAGCCGACCAAGTCGTGGCACTTTGGACACCCGAAATCAAAGTCTTTGAGGCGAATCAATGGACAACTTTTCAATCGCAGGATCTGCGCTATGTAGGCACACCTGCAATGAACACGCCCGCCAAGCAGTTAGCCAAGGGGTTGGTGCTTCACGCGAGTCAAACGATTGATGCACTGTCCCGCAAAGATGATCAATGGTTTTTACACAGTGCCGAAACAGGCGACATCGCGACAGGGTTTGATGAGTTGATCTTGGCGCTCCCTGGGCCTCAGGCCTTTGCCCTGGCACAGCACCTTGATCCCGAAATTCAAACGCTTGCGGGCCAATCCAATATGAAGGGTTGCTGGACGCTCATGGCGCGCTTTCAAAATAGGCCGAAGGTCTCCTTTGAGGCTGCCTTTGTGAATCAAGAGATCATTAGTTGGGTTGCCCGAAATTCGTCTAAACCCCAACGTACTGGGCAAGAGTCTTGGACGATTCAGGCGAACCCACTCTGGAGCCAAGAGTTTATCGAGTTGAACAAAGAAGACGTTACCGAAAAAATGATAGCCTGTGTCAAGACCTTGGGGCTAGATTGCGCAGAGGCAGAGATCTCTGTTCACAAGTGGCGCTACGCAAGCGGTGCGACGACCACAACTCTAGGCTTTTATACGAATCCCGCGCTGTGCCTAAGCTTGTGTGGCGATTGGTTAAATGGAGGTCGCGTAGAGGGCGCATGGTTAAGCGGCTATCACTTAGCGAACAAACTTGCTGGTTGATCAATCGCCTCCCACTCAGGCGACCATGATTGCGACTCAAGCGACGCGAGGTCGTCGGCTGAAGCAGTTGTGACACTAGGGATTACCTTAGATGCACTCAAATTTCTTTGCTCAAGGCCGTTTATCGTGTAATTTCACACCACCAACGTACGTCAATCTAGAAAATGATACTGAGCGCGACCTTAGGGCGATGACTCGAATAATTCGGAGACAAAAATGACTACAATTTTAAAAGGTCGTCGCACGCTCATTCAAGCTGCGGGCTTTGCTGCCCTCACTGCTGCCGCAACGAATTTCAGTCGTATTGCGGGGGCCGCAGAACCTATCAAAATCGGCATACCCTGCGCACTGACGGGCTCTCTGGCTGTCGTGGCCGAGCAAACTAAGCGTACCGCCCAACTCTTCGCCAAACAAGTCAACGCCGCTGGCGGGATTAATGGGCGAATGATTGAATTGATTATTGAAGATACGGGTGGCAATCCGGCTACCTGTGTTCGCAAAGTGCAACAAATGGTCGAGCGCGACGGTTGCAGAATATTTACAGGCATTACCTTTTCATCTGAAACGCTTGCCGTCATGCCCAGGCTGGCTGAATGGGATTCGATCTATGTCGCCTGTGGCAACGGCGATGCCAGCATGACAGCCGAGGCGTACGTACCCGGATTTTTTCGCGGCAATCCGTCGGGCCCAACAGAGGCGCGCTTGCTCTCGATGTACATCAAAGATTCTGGTCTAAAAAAGTTTTACGCCATCGGAATGGATTATTCGTGGGGACACTCAACGGTTCAAGCCTTTGAACAAGAGATGGCTCGCAACAACATTCAATTTCTCGGTAAGGTTTTTTCTCCGACCGGGACCCGTGACTTCTCGAGCTACATCACAAAAATTCGTCAGTCAGGCGCCGACGGCTTGATGATGGTCTTGTCTGGGGATGATGCCAATGCGTTCATGACTCAGGCTGCTCAATACCGTTTGGGCGACAAGGTCAAAATGTTTACCACGCTCATTGAGCTATCCACCATTAAGGCGGTCGGCGAGGCCTCTCTGGGTGTGATTGGAACCATGCGGTACATGTCGACTTACGACGATCCAGTGAATAATAAATTTGTCGACACCTTTACCAAAGAGATCAAAGATACGCCAGACTGGAACGATGGCGAACAATGGAAAGCCTTGCAATTTATTAGCGCAGCCATTCAAAAAGCTGGCAACACCAAGTCAGTCGATTTGATCAAAGCCCTTGATGGGATGGAGCTTGACACCGTTAAAGGTAAGGCTAGCTTTCGCGCCTGTGATCATCAGAGTATGGAGGATGGCTTCGTTGTCA
>CAIZGG010000373.1 GCA_903932425.1 uncultured beta proteobacterium
AGTCGCTGTTAGCCGAAATTGAGCCAACTTGAGCGATTTCTTTGGTTGTCGTGCAAGGCTTTGACAACTTCTTGAGCTCTTCAACCGCAACAGCGACAGCTTTGTCGATACCGCGCTTCAGATCCATTGGGTTGATGCCGGCAGCCACGTACTTGAGGCCTTCAACAACAATCGACTGCGCCAACACAGTAGCTGTGGTGGTGCCGTCGCCAGCGTTGTCAGAAGTCTTTGAAGCGACTTCTTTCACCAACTGGGCGCCGATGTTTTCAAATTTGTCTTTGAGTTCGATTTCTTTAGCAACCGACACGCCGTCTTTAGTGACGGTTGGGGCGCCGAAAGAACGCTCGAGCACAACGTTACGGCCTTTAGGACCGAGGGTGGTTTTTACAGCATTGGCGAGGATATTTACGCCACGGACGATGCGCACGCGTGCGTCATCACCGAATAAGACTTGCTTGGCAGCCATTTAGGTTTCCTTCGTATTCTGTGGATTACTGAACAACAGCGAGAATTTCTTCTTCGCGGATGACCAGAACTTCTTCGCCATCAACTTTGACCGTTTGGCCGGCATATTTGCCGAACAAAACCTTGTCGCCGACTTTGACGTCCATTTTCAGGACTTTGCCATCTTCAGTTTGTTTGCCGGGACCAACGGCTAGCACTTCACCTTGATCGGGCTTTTCAGCCGCGCTTTCAGGGATAACGATGCCCGAGGCAGTTGTGCGCTCGTTGTCCAGGCGTTTGACGATCACGCGATCGTGCAGGGGACGCAGGGCCATGTAGAACTCCTGTTACAAATAATAAGGTTGTTGGAAAACGCCCAAATGAATTGTTAGCACTCAATCGGGTCGAGTGCTAATTATAAGGGCTGTTTTGGGGATTTCAAGAGGGCTAAGATTTTTATAGCCTTTACGCTATTCGACGATGGAGTGATGTCGCTAAAGCGCCTCTTGCCCGACGAAATTGGCAACCTCGCAAAGCCCGAGATCTTTTAGTGCGGGTTGTGACACGACAGATATGGTGCCGTTACGTATCTTGTTTAGTGCAATTTTCACAAAAAAACTACGACTGAATATTGATTCGTCGATGGTACCGTTGCGGCATGCAAAAGTAAAACAAGGTACGACTGCCATCTGCTGGCGCTCTTGAAGTGTGGGTTCAACTCGCAGAAGTTGATTTGGATCGAAGACCGACCCCGCGGCATAGTTTCGAGTCAACACCAACATGTTATAAACATTTCAAACATAACAGGAGCGCAGACATGACTCGCATCAACCACATCGCCATTAAAGTCGACGATCTTCAGGCGGCGACTGATCTTTATGAAAACGTCTTTGGCTTAAAGTACGTCTCTACCGTTCAGTCGGTTGGCCACATCTCTCGCCATCTTAGCGACGGCGTGATGTATCTGACGCTGCTGAAATACGAAAGTGAAGACTCACCTGAAGCCACCATTGCGGGTGCAGGCCCTTGTATTCACCACTTTGGTTTAGAAGTCGAAGATCCTGCCAAATACGAAGCCATGCTCAAGAGCTTTCCTGGCATCGAAATTATCAGCGGCACGGCAGCCAAGTTACCGGTAAAGTTTCGTACAAAGGATGGTATTGTTGGGGAGCTTCTCGAGGCCGACACAATCGATAAAGCCGGGAAAAAATAATGACTGCCGTTCCATGGCAAAAAAAGTGGGCAGCACTCGCTTTTGCACTGACTTGTATTAGCGTTTCAGTTCCCACTGCAGCGCAAACCTTTCCGTCAAAACCTGTACGCATCGTCGTGGCGTTTCCGGCAGGGGGTGGCGTCGATATGGTTGCCCGGTTGCTTGCCTCGAAACTGAGTGAGAAGTTGGCGCAACCCGTCTACGTCGAGAACAAAAGCGGGGCTAGCGGCTACATCGGAACAAATCTCATTGCCACATCCCCCCCAGATGGCTACAACGTCACGATTAGTGTCCCGAATACGTTTACGATTGGGCCTCATCTCATCACCCCGCCCTATGATGCGCTGAAAGACTTCACCCCCATCACGATGATCATCACGTTTCCAAACGTGCTGGTGATTGGTCCGAAAGTCCAAGCTAAGGCGATGAGCGACTTGGTGACGCTTGAGAAAAACAAACCCGGCTCACTGAACTTTGCCTCGTCTGGAATAGGCTCAACTCAGCATCTCGCGGGCGAAATGTTTAACTTGGCAGCCGGCATGCGCGTCACACATGTGCCCTACAAAGGCAGCGCTGGAGCCATGCTTGATCTGATTGGCGGTTCGGTTGCGTTCAGTTTTGACACCACGACTGGCACGCTACCGCACGTTAAAGCTGAAAAACTTCGGCCAATTGCGGTGGCGGCAACGTCAAGAATCGCGGCATTACCCGATGTTCCAACCACAGCAGAGCAAGGGTTTCCGTCGGTAGTCATGAGCACATGGTATGGGCTATCCGGCCCTGCGGGAATGCCACCCGAAGTCACTCAAAAATGGCGCGATGATGTCGCAGCAGTCTTAAAACTTTCGGATGTTCAGGACAAGTTTGTACAAGTTGCTGGCGTAGCTGTAGCCGATCAACCAGCGCAATTTGGTCAATATCTGGCGGACGAATACAAAAAAATGGGCGCACTTATCAAGACTGCTGATGTAAAAGCCGAGTGAACAGAAGTCCACCTCAGTTCAACTAAAAGGGTCGAACAGATAAATTAGCCAGAGCTTCCGCCACAGGTATGTGAAATCAGTTCTGGCAACACTTGCAGAATTAGGGCGTGCTAGCCCGCAGTATGTCCTCGGCCTGCAATCGCGTTATCCACGCTTTTTCGACAAAACTGTCGGTCACTCCATAGATCCCGTGGCCAAGTCGCATGAGTAAGTTGGCTGAAGTCAACAAGTTAATGACTCCTTGAACATCGCCGGACGTAACTTCTCGACC
>CAIZGG010000374.1 GCA_903932425.1 uncultured beta proteobacterium
CATGATTGCGCCTAATAAAATAAATAGCGCATCGACACCTGTTTTTATGTTTTCCATTTTGGCTCCGAGTCAAAAAATCGCCTATTTCAGGCGTTCAATCTTCAGACGATGCTGTTAACGTATCGGTTCTTGTTTATTTAAAGAATACCGTGCATCAAAATCGTGAAAATTGACGGCGTATCTTAACTCGACTTAGCGCAATGTTGGTGCATGAATAAATTGACTATTAAAAACAAATACTTATAAATATTGCACTGAACCACTCTGGTGCATATAGACGGCTTTCAGGAGAAGATATGGCAAAGTATGAGATTGCAACGATCGAGGGTGACGGTATTGGCCCTGAGGTCTGTGCGGCAACCGTTACGGTATTGAAAGAAGCGCTTGGTTCAAATCTGTTGTCGTTTAACGACTTTCCTGGCGGGGCATCCCATTACCTCAAAACGGGTCAGGTGCTGCCGCAAGAAACCTTTGATGCCTGCAATACTTCACACGCGATTTTGCACGGTGCCGCGGGGTTGCCGAGCGTGACTTACCCTGATGGCACCGAGGTGGGCAACGATTTGCACCTGCAGTTGCGTTTCAAACTTGATCTGTACGCTAACGTGCGCCCAATTCGGCTGTATCAGGGTGATTTCTCACCGCTCAAAAATCGTAAGGCCGGTGATATTGATTACATCATCGTGCGTGAAAACACTGAAGGCTTATACGCCAGTCGCGGAGCCGGTGTGCTCTTGCGCGGTGAGGTCGCCACCGATACCTTGGTACTGACACGCAAGGGCGTCTCGCGGATCGCCAAGTTTGCCTTTGAACTATCGCGTAAACGCAGCGGTTCGCCCCTTGACGGGGTACGTCGCATGACGGTGTGCGATAAGGCCAATATTTTGCGTAGTTATGCGTTTTTTAGATCGGTCTGTGATGAGGTGGCACAAGACTATCCGGACGTGGCGATTGATTACGCCTACGTTGACGCAATCACAGTGCACCTGGTGAAGCGCCCCGAGTTCTATGACGTCATCGTGGCTGAAAATATGTTTGGTGACATCATTTCGGATCTTGGCGCAGCAACGGTTGGTGGCATGGGGATTGCACCCTCGGGCGAGCTGGGTGACAACCACGGCCTTTTTCAGGGCGCGCACGGCTCAGCGCCTGATATCGCTGGCCAAAACATCGCAAGCCCTCTGGCAACGATTTTGTCGGGTTCGTTTATGTTGCGCTGGCTGGGTGATCGTCACAACGACGCCAGCCTTGTGTCCGCGGCAGAGCGGATCGAGCGTGCGGTTGAGGCGACACTGGCCGCTGGCAAGGCGATCCCACGTGATTTGGGCGGGTTGGCATCGTGTTCTGACGTGACGACTGAGATTTGTCGCCAACTTAAGTAAATCATAGGTCGTACTTGGTCATTCAGCGGTTGCCCTTCGGTGGTCGTAGATTAGCCGTTAAGACTCGATGGTTTGTACCCACCCATGGGTTAACCCGTATAGAATGACAGACTACACAAGTTCAGGAAAGCGCAATGAGCCAAGCGGTCGGTACGATGGGCAGTCGACAAGGTGTCAGGTTTGACACAATGTTCGTTAAACAGACCTCATTGCGCGTACTGACGCGTGCCCTCGGCGTAGGTGCGTTGTGTTTGTTTGCAAACGCGACAGCTCTTGCACAGGGCGCTGCCGGTGCACCGCCAGCCTTGCCGGTGTCGGTGATCGAAGCCTCACCCACGACCTTACCTAATTTGCTTGAAATTACGGCCCAAGCAGAGGGCGCCAAAGAGACCGAGGTGCGGTCGCGCGTTGGCGGTATTTTGGTTAAGCGCTTGTACGAAGAGGGCAGCGCTGTGACGGCTGGCCAACCTTTGTTTCAGATTGATCCTGAGCCTTTTAAAAATGCATTAGACGAATCACAAGCCCGCGCTAAGCAAACCGCACGCGAGGCGGCGCGACTCAAAGGCTTGTTGAGCCAACAGGCGGTTAGCCGTAAAGAGTTCGATGATGCAACCTCAGCCAACGAGGTTGCGCAGGCTAATTTAAAAACTGCTCAGCTTAATTTGACTTGGGCGACGGTCACAGCGCCCGTGTCGGGTATCTCGGGTCGTGCGCAACGCTCAGAGGGCAACTTGATCACCACGGCGATTGACGGCAGCCTGTTGACCTCAATCTATCAAATCAACCCCATCTGGGTGCGGTTTGGACTTTCAGCGAGCGACACCTCACAACTGCCAGGTGGACGTCTTGATCCACAGCAAAAAACTGAGGTTGAGTTGATCTTGCCCGATGGCAAGGTGTATGACCAACCGGGTAACTTAAATTTCTTGTCGATGTTTATCGATCCAAAGCTAGGCACGCAGCAAATGCGCGCTGAATTTCTTAACCCGAACAATCAAATTTTGCCGGGTCAGTTTTTAAAGATTCGCTTGACGACGGGCAAACAAGAAAACGTTTACCTTGTCCCTCAGGCCGCAGTGATTCAAAACGAACGTGGTTTTATGGTGTGGACAATCGGTGCCGACAACAAGGTCATACCAACGCCCTTAAAAATGGGGACATGGCTTGGCAAAAACTGGATTGTGCGCGCTGGTTTAAAGCCGGGTGATCGTGTGGTGGTCGATCAAATCATTAAGATACGACCAGGGGCTGTTGTGGCTCCGACCGTGATCCCGCTTGATACGACAAGCACTGCGGCCAATGCCAGAGACGGCAAATGAGCTTATCCAGTTTTTTTATCAATCGCCCGATTTTTTCCTCGGTGATTTCGATCACTATTGTGATCGCAGGTTTGATGGCTGCGCGTGGCTTACCGATTGCTCAGTACCCAGAGATCGCGCCTCCAACCGTCATCATTACCGCAGACTACCCTGGCGCCTCGACTGAAACCTTAACGCGAACGGTGGCCGGCCCCATTGAAGAGCAGCTTTCGGGCGTTGAGAATCTGCTGTATTTCAACTCGGCGGCACAATCCAACGGCACGCTGACAATCACGGCCACCTTTGAAGTGGGCACCAATATTGATATTGCGACCGTCAATATCAACAATCGCGTCAAGATCGCAGAGCCTCGCTTGCCTGATATCGTGCGCCAATATGGTGTGACAGCGCAAAAGCGTTCAAACGATATTTTGTTGGTCACTGCCTTAACGACACCGACTAATGAGTTCTCATCGTTATATTTGTCGAATTACGCCCTGATCAACGTCCTTGACGAACTTAAGCGTTTGCCCGGCGTGGGTGATGCGCAAATTTTAGGCGCCAAAGATTACTCGATGCGGATTTGGCTGCAGCCCGATCGCATGGCGCAACTCGGCGTGACGACAACTGATATCGCCAGTGCGGTGTCTTCGCAAAATAAACAAAACGTTGCTGGCAAAGTGGGTCAAGAGCCCGCGCCACAAGGGCAGCAGCTGGTCTACACGGTGACGGCAAAAGGGCGCTTGGTGACCCCTGAGCAGTTTGGTGACATTGTGATTCGCTCAAGTGGGCCCAGTGGGGTGCTGCGTCTAAAGGATGTCGCGCGGATTGAGTTGGATGCCGCAAACTACGATGCCTTCACCACCTTGGTCGGTAAGCCTACAGCCATTGTTGCGATCTTCTTGCAGTCGGGCGCCAATGCCCTGAATGTTGCTGATCGCGTTCGAACAACAATGGAGGACATCAAAAAGAAGTTTCCACCAGGTATTGATTACGTCATTCCTTTTGACACCACAAAATTTGTGAACGCGTCGATCAAAGAGGTTGTCTCAACGCTCATTGAGGCGATGTTGCTTGTTGCCCTTGTGGTGTATGTGTTTTTACAAAACTGGCGCGCCACGGTGATCCCGTTAATTGCTGTGCCGGTGTCGTTGATCGGCACCTTTGCTGGTTTATGGATCTTTGGTTTTTCGGTCAATACCTTGACGCTGTTCGCAATGGTGTTGTCTATTGGTATCGTGGTCGATGATGCGATTGTGGTGCTTGAAAACGTTGAGCGTTTGATGGCTGAACGCCACCTAGCGCCTAAAGAAGCCGCTCAAGAGGCGATGCGAGAAGTGTCTGGTGCCGTTGTGGCGATCGTGCTGGTGTTGTCTGCAGTGTTTATTCCCGTTGCATTTTTAGGTGGAATCGCGGGTAAGCTGTATCAGCAATTCGCTGTGACCGTGGCGTTGTCTGTGGTGTTGTCGGGCGTAGTTGCCTTGACCCTGACGCCTGCCTTGTGTGGTGTGTTGCTCAAGCCTACGCATACCGAGCCCAAAGGCTTTCGGTGGTTTAACCGCGCGTTTGGCTCTCTGACTGAGGGCTACGCCAAGTTGGTCGATAAAACGCTGCACCATCGTATTTTGGGTGCCACGGTGTTTGCGAGCGTCATTGTGGCCTCGGTTGTATTGTTCAGGCTCCTGCCCGGCGGCTTTGTACCTCCTGAAGATCAGGGCTATCTGGTGAGTGCGCTCGTCTTGCCCGACGGCGCAAGTTTGCAACGTACTCAAAAAGCAGGCGAAGCTTTTCAAGCAAAAGTTGTGCAAGATCCGAGCGTTGCACGTGTATTTGTGATCGCGGGTAATGACATCATCGGCGGCGGCTTAAAGACCAACGCCGGTACTATTTTTATTCCACTTAAAGATTGGGATCAGCGCAGCGAAAGCGCTGAGCAATTAGCAAAGAAATTTACTGGTCTGGGCATGGGTATGCCTGATGGGATGGCGCTGGTATTTAACCCGCCACCGATTCGTGGTCTGGGCACTGCGGGTGGCTTCGAATTTTATGTTCAATCGAAAGTAGAACCTTCGCCTGCCCAGTTGGCAGCAGTGATCGGTGGTTTTACCGAGGCCTTAAGAAAGCAACCCAAGCTCACGGGGATTAATACCTTTTTCAGACCAACCGCGCCGCAGTTGTATGTTGAGGTTGATGAAGCAAAGGCCTTGTCTCTAGGGATACCAATCTCAGATGTTTACCTCAGCCTTCAGGCAACGATGGGTACGTTGTATGTCAATGACTTTAATTTAAGCGGGCGTACCTATCGGGTGCAGCTTCAGGCCGATGCTCAGTATCGCGCCCAACCAACCGACTTAGGGCAGATTTATGTTCGGGCTGATAACGGCAGCATGGTGCCAGTCTCTGCTTTGATTCAGGTCACGCAAATCGTGGGCCCCGAGCAGCTCGAGAGATTCAACGGGTTTTTGGCAGCCAAAGTGCTTGGTAACGCGATACCTGGCGTGAGCTCGGGTGAGGCGATTGCAGCGGTGCAAGAGGTCGCTAACGCCTCGTTGCCGCCGGGTTACGAGCTTGCCTGGGCGGGTCAGGCCTACCAACAAATTCGCACTGGCACGACTTCAGCGGTTGCTTTTGTCTTCGGTATCTTGATGGTATTTTTGATTTTGGCGGCCCAGTATGAGCGCTGGTCGTTACCCTTGGCGGTGCTGCTTGCGGTGCCGTTTGCCTTGTTCGGGGCGTTGCTTGCAGTCTTGGTGCGCGGCATGCCTAATGATATTTATTTTCAGATTGGGTTGGTTGTGCTGGTTGGGCTTTCAGCAAAGAATGCCATCTTGATTGTTGAGTTTGCCTCGCAAAAGCGACAGCAGGGGATGAGTAATATCGATGCTGCTTTGACTGCGGCGCGGCAAAGATTTCGGCCAATCGTCATGACATCGCTAGCATTTATTTTGGGCGTGTTTCCATTGGTGATTTCTTCGGGCGCCGGTGCCGCAGCCCGTCGTTCAATGGGGACCGGCGTGTTTGGTGGCATGCTGGCTTCAACCTTTATTGCAACCATCTTTGTGCCGATGTTCTTTACTTGGATGTCGCGCAAGCAGCCTAAACAGCTGTCCCCCTCTGATACTGCACCAGAGCGCTCTGGCGGATCGACCTCAAATACGGGTGAACAATCTTGAAGCCTTTTTTGACAGATGATCGGCTAAAGTCTTCGCCCAGGCGGCGCGTGTCGCGACGCTTGCTACTGGTGGGTGCTATTTCGCTATCGTTATCGGGCTGTTTGCTTGGGCCCGATTATCAGCGCCCAGACCTGGCTTTGCCTGCTCGCTATAACGCCCCAGAGTCGCCTGACACGAAAGCCGCGTCCGTAGTGGGCGGTGTGCAAGCGCCTGTCAATGCGCAGTGGTGGACCCTCTTTGGCGATGCGACACTCAACCAGTTAGTACAAACTGCCAGTCAGGATAATGCTGATATTCAGATCGCAGTGGCGCGCATTCGCTTGGCTCAGTCCCTTGCCGAGCAAGCGGGCGCTGACCTTTACCCAAACTTGAGCATGACGGCGAGTGGCACGCGTGCTACGTCTGGCCCATCGGTTTCGGTGACCGGGGTGGGCGTGCAGGCCAATACCTCACAAGTTGGCCTTGTGACCTCTTATGAATTAGATGTCTGGGGAAGAGTACGTCGAAACATCGAAGCGACCACTGCACTGGCGACAGGCAGCCAGTATGAAAAGGATAGTGTTGCCCTGACCGTTGCGGGGTTAGTCTCTAACCTTTATTTGCGTTTGCGTTCGCTCGATGCACAGACGACGGTCCTTAAAGATTCGGTGCGTACGCGTACCGAATCCGTCAAAGTGGCTGAGGCAAAGTTGCAGGGCGGTTTAGTCTCGCCTATCGATGTCAACCAAGGTAAAGCCGCTTTGGCAGCCTCTCAGGCAAACCTGTCTGAAGTCACGCGCCAACGCGCGATTGCGCAAAATCAATTGGGCGTATTGACTGGAAAACTCGATCTCGCCATCCCAGCAGGTGATGTCCGCCAGTTACCAGCTCCCCCTCTGCCTCCTGAAGGGTTGCCTTCGACGATTGTTGAAAGTCGGCCCGATGTGAATCGTGCCGAACAAGATTTGATCGCAGCCAACGCGCGTGTTGGTGCCGCAACCGCAGGGTTGTTTCCCACCTTCTCGCTCGTGGGTTTATTCGGCGCGCAAAGTGTATCGTTCAGCTCATTTTTAAGCGACCAAAGTTCGGTTTGGTCGGCGGGTATTGGCTTGTTGCAACCAATTTTTTCAGGTGGTTTATTACAGGGTCGCTTGGACTATGCAAAGGCGCAACAACAAGAGGCATTAGGTGCTTACGTTAAGGTTGTGCGCAACGCCTTCGGTGAAGTGAGTGACGCTTTAATTTCTGTACAACAAACGCTGCAGACCGAGCAGTATTTGCAGCAGCAGGTTCAGGCCTCTAACAAGGCACAAGAGCTCGCTGTGCTGCGTTATGAGGCGGGGTATGTTGATTTCTTGAGCGTGCTTGAGTCACAGCGTGTTACCAACGAGGCGAACTTGGCCTTTGTGGTGAATCGTTCAGCGCGCTTGCAAGCAAGTGTCGATTTGTTTAAGGCTCTTGGAGGCGGGTGGGTAAGTAAACCTTGAGCGCCAAGCCTTAAGGCCTCTGGATCAAACCACTAGCTTGGCATGCTTCCCGCTTTCGTCCTAAGTCATGCGTTTTACTTAAAAATTTGATTGTCGGTAATTGGGATGAACTTACCCCCGATCCCGACAATCTTTACCGTTGGTGGCAGCTCGGGTTTAAATAAGCGCAGCATCGCCAAATCAACCGTATACACCGACAACAAATAATAATTATCACGTTGCGTGGCTTCAGAGGCGAGCTTAGAGACCAGACCGCCTACCAATTGGTTCGTAAAGCGATCACTTGCCTGATTTTTGTTCGGCATGTTGGCTGTGATCTGGTTGCTGACAAAGCCTTCGAACTCGGCCTTTGTTGGATTACTGACAAGCAGTAAGATACCAACAATCAATGCGATGAGGTTGCTCATGGCTATTTCAAAATCCCTAATAAATTCGAAAAGCTATCGGTCCATGCCTTAAAGTTTGCCGGCGGGGTCAGCAGTTTTCCGGCCTTCAGTGCTTCCGGCAGGTTTGCCGCCCTCTCTGGTGGTAATAACAAGACCCACACAGAATGACGGCAAAGCTCTTCTTTTTCTTTAGGCTGTAAATCAAAGGCTAAGGCGATTCTGCCAAAGTGTTTCGCTGCAGCCGAAACCACCGGTTCAAGGTCTAAATAATGATTGGTGATGTGCACTGCAAGTATGCCACCAGGTTTTAAATGTTCAAAGTAAGTCTTCATCGCCTCAAGGGTCAGTAAGTGTGCGGGGATCGAATCCCCTGAAAAAGCGTCCATGGCTAAGAGATCAAATTTCTGAGGTGCTTCACGCTCGAGCATGAGGCGGCCATCCCCCAAGACCGGAATAATCTTGGCTGGGCTGTCGCTCAGGTAGGTGAACTCGCTGCGGGCGAGGTCAAGCACTTGCTCGTTGATTTCGTAAATACGCATCTCGTCGCCCGCGCGACTATAGGTCGCAAGCGTACCTGCGCCAAGTCCTACAACACCGATTTTTAACGGAGCGGTTTGTGCCAGGCTATCGATTGCCAGGCCAATGCCAGAGCGATGGCAATAGTAGGCCGTTGGCGTTCGCCGCAGTTTTTGATCTAGATATTGTTCACCGTGAACGATCCCGCCATGCACCATTTTTCGCAGAGTGCCATGCTGTGGACCTGCCGCGGTCTGTGGGGTGTCTTCAATCCGCAGTTGGCTGTAAAAGTTACGCACGACGACTCGCGAGCCTTTGATGTCATCTAGCGAAATATCGGCAAGGCGCCAGCCATAGCCTAAAAGAGCGAGCATCAGAATGATTCGCCCTGCGGTTGCGGTGCTGTTCCATAGCACTACACAAACCAGGCCAGCACACATGAACAGCCCGATTGGCATTTCAAAATATGCGGTAAAAATCAAAGGTGCGATCAAGCCGACAAAGGTGCCGCCCAGAGCCCCTCCGATCGACATCATCAGATAAAAAAGTGTGAGATGGCGCACCGAGGGCTTGCGTCGCACTAATTCACCATGACACACCATACAAAAAACAAAGAGCGTGATGGCGATCAGGCCGATCATGACCGGCACGCTCAGGCTGCGACTCATGACAAAATCAAGCGCGATAAACGATAACGGTAAGGCAACCAAAAAAGCCGACCGGACGTAATAGCGTGGGGCGTCAAAGCAGAGGATAAAACTTAACAGATAAATGCTCAGCGGTAACACCCATAAGAATGGCACCGGCGCTACATCATTGGTGAGTTGGCGCGTCATGGTTAAGAGCAAAATTGAAGCTGAGGCAGCCAGACCGATCCACAGCAAGCACTCTCGAACACTCGGACGCGCTTGAGGCGTCTGCGTGTCGTGCGCCTGCACAGGGTTGTTGGATTTCTTGCGATAGACCTTCACCCCGGTTGCCATAGCGGCCAAGGCAAAAAGTACGTAGCCCGCCGACCAGCCTTGAGCCTGCAAGCCGACTGCAAAAAAGGGCTCGATAATCACCGGGTATGAGAGCAGCGCGATCATTGACGCAAGGTTAGACAGCGCGTAAAGCCGATAGGGCTTGGCATCGGCGCCCGTAGAGTGAAAGGCATGGGCGTACCAGGCTTGCATGAGCGGCCCGGTGGTTGAGAGCATGAGGTAGGGTGCTCCTACCGCAAAGGCGAGCACGACAAATACCGCCCAGCTTGGATTAGCCAACGCGTCACCCTTCCAGGAAGGGTCGGCGGCTACCGGTAGCATTAAAATGCTTAGCGCCAAGAGTCCGAGGTGCACAATGACCTGGCGTTGTGCTGAAAGCTTTTCGTGCAACCAATGCACGTAGGCATAGCCTAGCAGCAACTCTGCCTGAAAAAACACCATGCAGACACTCCAGACCGACGATGAGCCACCAAACCACGGGAGAATCATTTTTGCAATGATTGGTTGAATCTGAAAAAGCAAAAATGCCGATAGAAAGACGGTGGTGGCGAACAACAGCATCGAAGAACCCTGTGGTCAAGAATTGAGATCGCAAACGTTAAGGTAGCTTAAGCCTGACAAAGTGGGAAGTGATATTCTCTCAGTCATGCTGATTTCACGTGCTTTCCTAGAGTTAATGTTGTATCGGGCTTGCCTGTCCCTGAGCTACCAGATTTTGGCAGTGACGGCGGGTTGGCACATCTATGAACTTACCAAAGATCCTCTGTCTTTAGGTTTGCTGGGTCTGGCCGAGGTGATTCCCTACTTTTGCAGCGCGTTGTTTGCCGGCCATGCGGTTGATCGGTTATCAAAAAAGCGTATCGCTGTCTTTGGCTGTTCTTTGCATGTGTTGATTGCTGTGCTGATGGTGCCGATTGCGTTGGGGTATCTGGATGGCTTGCATGGGGGCGTGCAGTGGCTGATTTATGCTGCAATTGGGCTAGCCGGGTTGGCGCGGGCTTTTATTCGCCCAACCTTTCAGGTGTTATTTGCTCAAGTCGTGAGGCGCGAACATTTTGCCCAAGGCTCGGCCATCGGCGCTGTCATTTTTCAAGGCGCACAAGTGGTTGGGCCCGTGGTGGGTGGGTTGTTGATTGCGTGGCCCGGTTTGGTGTCTGCGTATCTGGCCTCTGGATTGTTTGCCTTACTCGCCATCATTGCGGTCGGGCTGTTGCGTTACACCGCAGAGCCCATCAAGCCGAGCGAACTCTCGATGTGGGCCGGTATTGTGCAAGGCTTGCGCTTTGTATTTTCAAAGCAAATCATGCTGGCTGCAATGGCCTTGGATATGTTTGCGGTGCTATTTGGTGGCGCCGTGGCGATGTTGCCAGCGTTTATCGATGAGATTTTGCAAGGTAGCCCAGAAACACTGGGGCTGTTACGTGCAGCACCGGCGACTGGTTCGGTTTTGGCCGGTGCCTGGCTGGCTAGGTATCCGATTCAAAGGCATGGCGGGCGTTACCTTTTAGGCGCAGTGGCCGGCTTTGGCTTTGCGGTGATTGGCTTCGGTTGGTCAACAAGTTTTTGGCTGGCAGCGTCGTTTTTATTTTTTACTGGCGTGTTTGACGCTATTTCAGTTGTCGTGCGTTCAACGATCTTGCAGCTGATGACGCCTGATCAGATGCGGGGGCGCATCTCGGCCATTAACGGTATTTTTATTGGTTCGTCTAACGAGATCGGTGCGCTTGAGTCGGGCTTGGCTGCAAGCGCTTTGGGCTTGAGTACTTCGATTGTCTTTGGTGGTGTGATGACGTTGCTGGTGGTGGCGGTGTGCTGGTTAGCGGCGCCCAAGTTGCGAGACCTGGAGCTTGCAGACCTACACAACATGCCCAAACATTGAGTACTGGCTGCTCAACTTCATGCAGTTGATAAGACGTGTCTTAGCCTTTATTGGGCACCATCAAAAAGCCCAGCCACGTCATCTTGCACTCTAACTACCGGCTCAGGCTCTTTAAAGCCCTCCCAGCCACCGCCTAAGGCTTTGATCAAGGCAACGTTGGCTAAGAACTGGTTACCATGCATTTGCCATTGTGTTCGCTCTGCCGTCAGCTGATTTTGTTGCAGTAGTGCGAGCGTTTGGGCCGTGTCCAAACCTTCGCGGTAGCGGATAGCACTGATGCGTAACGCTTTATTCAAGCTATTAACGGCCTCTTCTTGCTTGGACCGGGCACGATCGTACTGCTGCACGTTGCTCATCGCATCCTGTGTTTCTTGGATCGCCACCAGTACCGTTTGACGATAGTTGGCGACGGTACCTGCGTAGCCTGCTTTTGCAAAACGATAGTTCGCACTCGTACGACCAGCGTCAAAGATGGTTTGCGTTGCCGTCAAACCGATCGACCAAATGAGCGAGGGTAGATTAAACAGGGTGGTGGCGTAATTTGAGTCACCCCCGATGAAAGCAGGTGCAACCAGCAGAGTCGGAAAGAAAGCCGCCTTGGCCACGCCGATTTGAGCGTTGGCAGCTGCCATGGCGCGTTCGGCTGCGGCGACATCAGGACGGCGCTCAAGCAGAGATGAGGGCAAGTTCACCGGAAAGGCTGGCACCACGTCAGGCAAGCGACCGGGTGGAACCTTAAAACTTGCAGCCGGGGTGCCCGTCAGTGTCGCCAACAAATTCTCTTGGATATTGCGTTGAGTCTTGAGCACTTCAAGTTGTGCACCGCTTGTTTCGGTCAGGGCACGTTGTTGTTCTAGTTCAGTACGTCCGGCCGAGCCCAAGTCGTAACGTTTTTGAAAGAGACTGAGCAGCTTGGTCTGTAAGCCAACGATAGTCGTTAATACGCGAATCTCTTCGTCGTACTGACGCATCAAAATATACGAAGAGGCGACCTGAGCGCTGAGTAAAAGTCTGACGTTTTCGGTGTCAGCTGCCGCTTGTTCGGCTGTGTTACGAGCCGACTCAACATCCCGACGAACCTTGCCTAGCCAGTCAATCTCGTAGGTCATCAGGGCGACCGGTCTGAACTCGTTCTGAACCGTTTGGACGTTGACACTATCGTAGGTCGTCGTGGGTCGGTTCGCAGACGTTAACGTGCGCGAGCCAGTGCCTGAGACAGAGAGAGTTGGCAGAAGGGCGGCTCCGCGAGCCTCACTTTGGGCGATCGCCTGATCTAGCCTTGCAAGTGATGCTTGCAACGTGAAGTTGTTTTCTAAGCACCGCTCGACTAACTGGTTCAGGGTTTTGTCTTTAAAACTTGTCCACCACTTATCTTTTGGCACCGCATCAGCAGGCTCGGCGGGCTTCCAAAGTGCCGGGTTCGCACCGGGCAGGGCCTTCCAGTTATCAGGCATCTCAAGCAGAGGGCGTTCGTAATCGGGCCCAATCGGCGAGCAACCCGCACAGGCCAAAGCAATCAAGCAAAGGGAAAACGAACGTTTCATGGGCGCTTGGGGGCGGGTGGAGTTTGAACGACAACAGGTTGACCGTCGGTGATCGAGTCAAGCGGATTGACAATCAAGCTATCGTCGGCCGAGACTCCGCTATTAACTTCAACCTGCATACCGTAGTCGATGCCTATAGAGACCTTGCGTTTTTCAATCTTGCCATCTACAACACGCGCGACATACGGGCCGCCAGAACCAAAAATAAGCGTGTTGGTTGGAATGATCAGATTGTTACCTGGCGCAATTTTGAGAGCGACCTCGACATAAGAACCTGGCATGAGCGCTTTTTCAGCGTTTGGCACTTCGACATCAACCTGCATGGTGCGAGAGTTTGTGTCGATCGCGCCGGCAGTACGTGCGATGCGGCCTTTAACTGCCTTTTCAGGAGCATTCGCTAAATAGATATCAACCTCATCACCTACTCGCACCAGCGAGGCGCGGTCTTGAGGCACATAGACATACACGTGCAATTTGTCAATATGCGCAAGCGTAAACAGTGATTGAGGTGTGCCAACATTACCTGAGTTCACCAAGTCGCCCATGTTGACATTGCGTCGCGTGATCGTGCCATCAAAGGGCGCCACGATGGTGCCAAAACTTTGTTGATCGCGTAATCGCTTCAGTACCGCTTCGGTCTGTTTGAAGAGTGCAGTTTTTTCATCAAGCTCTTGTTGCGAGACTGCGTCTTCTGCACGCAAGCGCTTCCAGCGTTCATAAGCTGTTTTAGCGAGTTGAAAATTTGCTGTGGCTTCTTCGACCTGCTTATTGATTTCTGGGATGTCAAGAATCGCAAGCGTGTCACCTTTGTTGACTGACTCGCCGATATCTTTAAACCATTTTTGAACGTAACCGTTGCCCCGTGCGTAAATCTGAGCTTCGTTGATGCCCAAGAGCGTTCCGGGCAGTGCGAGCCTTGCGCTTGCGTTGCTGAGCGTAGTTGACGGCTTAACGACCAACACATTTAGCTTTGTATTTTCGACCGCGCGGGCTGCAAGCACTTCGGCATTGGATGCGCGTACGAACAAGGTCTTGCCCAGGCCTAAGCCCATTAAGGCGAGCAGGACGAAAGTCGTGATTTTGACTTTACGTAACACGCCGCGACGATTCAGATCGTTGTCCGGGCCGTGCAAATGAAATTCAGGCAGGCCCTGATGGGCATGGCGTTCTTCGGTCATGTCAAGGCTTCCTTTTGTTCATTGCGTATCGCCAACCAGCGATGGAAGGATGCAAAGAGAACTGGCACAAATAAGACGGTGGACACCGTTGCAAACAATAAGCCGCCAATCACCGCTCGACCTAAGGGCGCATTCTGCTCAGAGCCTTCGCCCAAACCAATTGCCATCGGGATCATGCCTATCATCATCGCTAATGCGGTCATCAGCACAGGACGCAAGCGGGTTGCCCCGGCTTCGAGCGCTGCCGAAAGCGGGGGTAAGCCATCTTGCAGGCGTTGCCGTGCAAAAGAGATCACCAGCACGCTGTTAGCGGTCGCGACCCCCATCGTCATGATTGCCCCGGTGAGCGCGGGCACGCTCAGGTTCGTACCCGTTAAAATTAACATCCAGGCAATACCAGCTAAGGCTGCAATCAAACCAGCAACAATAATGAACGGGTCAAGCCATGACTGAAAGTTCACCACAATCAGCAGATAGACCAAAATAATCGCGCCGATCAAGCCCACCCCAAGCCCTTGGTAAGAACTCAGCATGGTTTCGACCTGACCACGCATGACCAGACGACTGCCTCGCGGTAGTTCGGCCTTTGCCTCATCCATAGTGACTTGAATATCTTTAGCGACCGAGGCGAGGTCACGTCCGCGCACGTTGGCGTAGATATCGATTGAGGGCAAAATGTTGTAACGGGTCAAGATCGCGAATTCAGCTTCGGGGCGGGCTGTGACGAGGTTGCCGAGCAACTGGGGGCCACGCCCGGCGGCTGCGTTGGCAGCTGCCGCAGCCGTCGAAGTGGCTGCGTTCGAAGGCCCCACAGGCAGTCGTAACAATTCGTCAAGCGAATCGATCTTGACCTGTGGTGCTTGCACCGAGATCGAGTAATTGATGTTGTTGACGGGGTTCAGCCAGAAAGAAGGCGAGGTTTGCGCGCTACCCGAAAGTGGTAGCAAGACGTTTTGCGCCAGGTCTGCCGGTGTGAGGCCATTGACCCCGACACTTTGCATGCGAGTGCGATCCATTCTTAAGGCAATAGACGGCGAATCAAGTCGCTGATGAATATTGACGTCGGCCGCACCAGGTACTGCCGCGATCTTGGTGACAAGCTTGGCGGCGAGTTGTTGGTTGGCCGGGTAGTTCGGGCCGACAATTTGTACATCAACGGCGGCCGGGATACCAAAGTTCAAAATCTGCGTCACGATATCAGCAGGCTGATAGAAAAACTCAATGCCAGGGAAGTTTTCGCGCAGAGCCTTAAGCATTGCTTCCATGTACTCTTGCGACGGTTTGTGCCCCGGTTTGAGCGTAATCAGGATATCTGCGTCAAACGCAGCAATGGTGCCCGAACTACTATAAGACAGGTTGATGCCGCTATTCGGGAGACCAATGTTATCCAGAATAGAGTCGAGTTCAGACTCGGGGATAACTTGGCGGATCACCGCCTGTACTTCGTCCGCAATCACTGCAGTGCGTTCAACGCGCGTACCGCTTGGTGCGCGCATATGAAGCTTAATTTGCCCCGTGTCGACATACGGAAACAAGTCACGTCCTAGCAACCCAAAGATCCCGCAAGACAGCAGGCAAAATCCTAAAAAACTAAAAATAAATTGCTTGCGATGTGTCAGTAAGTGGCCGAGCAATAAAACATATGCAGTTCTGAATTTTTCAAAGCGCTCGTTAAAGCCGACATGCACGCTGTGAATCCAGCGTGTGACAACACCTGGCTTGCCCTGATTGCGCAGAAGCATGTAAGCCATGGTGGGTACCAGCGTACGGGACAACACATACGAGGCTAGCATTGCAAAACAGACTGCTTCTGCCAGCGGCACAAAAAGGTATTTGGCCACGCCCCCTAAGAAGAACATCGGCACAAACACAATACAAATACAAAGCGTTGACACGAACGCCGGTACGGCAATTTCGCCGGCGCCATCCATGATCGACTCGTACAAGCCTTTGCCCATATGCAGGTGGCGCTCGATATTTTCGATGGTCACTGTTGCATCATCAACCAAAATACCCACCGCGAGCGCCAGACCACCGAGCGTCATGATGTTGATGGTTTCACCCAACATCTGCAAGGCGATGAGCGAACTAAAGATCGAAAGCGGAATCGACACCGCAATGATCGTGGTGGTACGCCAGTTGCCCAAGAATAGCAATAGCATGATCGCCGTTAAGCCGGCGGCGATCAGAGCTTCGTGTATGACCCCGGCAATCGCCTCTTTCACAAAAATGGATTGATCGGACAACAGTTTGACTTCAATGCCTTCTGGCAGCAATGGCAAGAGTGAGGGCAGCTTGGCTTTCAGTGCGTTGACCACATCAAGTGTTGAGGCGCCACCGTTCTTTAACGCGGTAAGCAGCAGACCTCGTTTACCGTCTTGTCGCACGATATTAATTTGCGGCGAAAACCCATCGCGTACGTGCGCCACTTCTCGCATGAATGTGGTCACGCCGTTGACCGTTTTGACAGGGATATCGTTGAGGCCTGCAATATTGGGTGGCGAGGCGTTGAGCGATACGCCGAACTCGGTATCGCCAATTTTGGCGGTACCCGAGGGTAGGGTTAAGTTTTGGGTGGTGATGGCATTGACGATGTCTGACGAGGTCAAGCCTTTGGCCAATAACGCTTGAGGGTCAATGTCTACAGACACGGCGCGCACTTTGCCACCGTAGGGGAAAGGCATCGCCACGCCCGGAATTGTCACGAGCTGTGGACGCAAAATATTAAGCGCTGCGTCAAAGAGCTCTTTTTCTGCAAGCACGTTGCTTGACATGCCGACCTGAACAACCGGGATGGATGAAGCCGTGTATTTGATGACTAGCGGGGGCGTAATGCCCGGCGGCATTTGGCGCACGATGGCCGTTGCAGAGGCCACCACCTGGGCGATTGCCGTCTGAATATTAACGTTGGGCTGAAAAAAGATCTTAATAATTGCGATGCCGCCTAACGAGCGCGACTCAATGTGTTCGATGTCGCTCACCGTGGTGGTCAGCGAGCGTTCATGCGACTGTGTGATGCGGTTGCCCATTTGCTCGGCAGATAAACCGTTGTAGCTCCAGATCACGCTAATGACCGGGATATTGATCTCGGGCAAAACGTCGACTGGGGTACGCATCACCGCGAGCGGCGTGGTGAGCAGGATGAGAATCGCCATCACGATAAACGTGTAAGGTTTCTCTAGTGCAGTTTTAACTATCCACATCCTGAACGACCCAAGCTAAGCTTTTTAAATATAAGAATTCACTAGGCAAGACGACTCTGGACCGAGTGGAAAATAGGTATTTTCCACTAGCCTGTAAGGTGTTGGAGTATAGAGTAAGCAAGCCCCAGCAGGTAGTTGTATTTTTGTTGATTGATGGGGCAAAGAAGTTTCATTGTGTTTCAGCTTATTTGGCTGACACGGGTCTTTTCACGGCGGGTGCCTGAAAACTAAAAAGTTAAACAAAGTTTATCTTTCAGGCTTGCCAGGGTATTACTTTGGCTGTTTTGAGCGATTGGTTGCAACCAGCATCTCTAGGTCGATCGCGTCGCCCATCGCGTGGTAGCCAGCCCGATTGGGGTGCAAGCGGTCGCCGGGCCCACCAATTGTGTTGTCTGGAACGTATTCGGGCTTCATTTGCCCAGTTTGAGTGTCAAGTGTCACAACGTCAAAGTCGATGACTCCGGCAAACAGTGTCGACGAACGAATGAAGTCGTTTAATACTTTGCGTTTTTCATCTTGCTCGGGAAAACCGTGCGCAGCACTGGTGCTAGCCAAGGCCGACCCAACTGTGGCGCCGATGACGCGAATCCCGGCAGCATTTAGGCGTTTGACGCCGTCACTCAGTTGCGCAATCACCCTTGCACTTGAGGCATTGCCATTTTTACTAAAGTCATTAATGCCTTCAAGCCAAATTAGGCTGGTAACGCCCGAAAGTTGGATGACATCGCGTTCAAGGCGCATCGAAGACGAGGGGCCGCCCGCGAAGGGTTTGATGGGTGAATATTCAGCAGGCCCCGCTATCTGGTTGCCGCCAATACCGGCATTGAGCACCACCACTTTGTTACCGTACTGATGGCGTAGGCGTCTGGCTAAGACATCGGGCCAGCGATCATCGCCATTCATGGTCGAGGCGGTGCCGTCTGAAATCGAATCGCCAAACGCCACAATCACCTTTGTATCCGCTGGGGCACGCATATCAACCGCATCTAAGAAAAACCAAGACGCGGTGGTGTATGGGAAGTTGGTTTCGCGCTCATCGTGTGTCTGGGAGCCCGACCCTGGCAAGGTTACATACGAGGTTTGCAACGCCTTGGCGTGCCAGGTCATCGGGCCGCTTGTCTCGGGGATATGAAAACTAACGGCTAATTTGCGACCATCTAACAGGTTGAGGTTGGCTGGGGTGACAAAGGGTAAAGCGACTGAGTCGCTCCAGACTGACTCACCTGGCGCTACGGTGACAGACTTATTGCCAGAAAAGGTGATGGCTTGATTTGAACCGCGGACAAGTTCAGCACTTCCGAGTTGCAGGCCCACATAGGCATCGGTGAACGTGACCGGTTGGGTACCGAGTACATTAGACAGCCGGATACGTGTCTGTTCGCCCCAAAGATCTGGTTTGACCATCAAGCGAAACGATTGATTGCGTGCGCCCGTGGCTGGCGCCGGGAACACCATATGCATGTTGGGTTGTGCCGAAGGATTACCCGTTGGGTACGGACCTTGAATCGACGCAGCCCAGCTTGTGACCCATTTCATTGGCTCAGCCGCCCACGTCGGTTGCAGCTGTAACACCAACAGCGCAAGCATTGATAAAAAAGTGCGCATAGAGTGACCCCTTAGTTTTGCTATTTGTATGATTCAACTATGTGACCCCATCAATAATACTGATTTTTTTGAAAAGATAGCCCCAAAGCCCGTGCTGGCGCGGTCACTCTCACGAAACCTCTCGTTTGCGTGACCCGGGCTGGGCTGCGTTGAGTACCAGAACGCGGTCTTCCCTCAGAGTCATGAGTGACGTCGGTCTAGCAGGCGCTTGACCTTCGAACTCTGCGAGGTCATGGTGTATTTGTCAAGATCGCCCTTTTTAACTGGGGTGATCTGAACTTTCAGGCTAAGCACCTCTTTCATACGGCGTTCGAGGTCTTCGCGTAAGGCGTTCAGATCGGCTTGTGGGTCGATGACTTCAACCCAGACATCCATATGATCCGTCGCGGCCTCGCCCACCCGGTCGACAAAACAAAAGTATTCGCCATTCAGACGCTTATCTTCAAGCACTGCGGCGCCCACGGCCTCAGGAAACACATTGACTCCACGCAGTTTCACCATATTGTCGTTGCGACCAAAAATACGTTTTAGTCGTCGTGAGGTGTTGCCGCAGGGGCACGAGGTCGTGTGAAAGGCCGAAATATCGTTGACGTTAAAACGGATCTGCGGGGCGCCATACTTGTATAGCGTCGTAATGTAGGTCGTCCCTTTTTCACCGTCAGGCAAAATTTTTCCGGTGTCTGGATCTGCCATCTCAAGGATAAAGGCGTCTTCCATCACGTGCATGCCCGTTTGGTGTTCGCACTCGGCTGCAAGCATGCCGCTTTCGTGCGTGCCATACATATCAAAGGCCTTGGCACCCCACAGGTCTTCAAGCAACTCGCGGTTCTCCATTCCCAAGTGGGTACCCAACAAACGGATTCCTAAGGATTTTGGATCGATGCCCAATTCGTCGCGCGCCACAATTGCCATGTGCCGCAAATACGCCGGAAACCCCAAAATGACCTTGATGCCCCACGCCTTGATGATTTCAATCTGGCGGCGGGTAGGGGTGTTTGCACCGCTCCCTGTCATCACCGGTACCGCGCCGGTGTAACGCCACAGCGCTTCGCGCGGCGCCATGCCGCCATTGCCTAACCCAAGCGACAAGGTCACCAACACCATATCGCCGGGTTTAATCCCGTGCATCGCCATACGGCGCCCGCCCAAAATAGCCATGGTCTCGCGGTCTTGTGGCGAGTACAGCATGGGGCGTGGCAAACCGGTGGTGCCACCGCTTGTTTGTAGAACCAGCGGCATATGCTTGCCACTTTCAGGTGAGATCCCCATGAAGTCGCCAAAGGGCGGGTTTCGTTCAATACTTTTGCGGATATCGTTGACGTCGTACACCGGAATCTTCGTGAGATCCTCAAGCGTACGAATATCGGTGGGCACCAGGCCGTGGGCAGTCCAGTGACGCTTAAAGAACTCGATTTCCCAGCCACGCGCAACCGTTTTTAAAAAGCGCTGCTCTTGCAGTGATCGCATTTCGTCACGCGAAAGTTTTGCCGTGGTGTGAAAGTAGGTGGGGGGCGGTGGATAGTCGCGCCATAACTGTTCAAAATCAAGCGAACGAAAATACCAAGGCACGAAGTCTGGTGAGTCGGGTGAGTTGGTGTTGTCTTGGTTGTTTGAGTTCATATTTTTCTAGTTCTGTATAAAAAAGGGTTTGAGTGACACTTGATGCTGGGTAGGCTGTCTGCGTACTGATAAAGGCGAGTCGTCAGGCAGCTAGGCAATCATGGGATCAAGATGGGACTCTCGGTTTAACGTGATGTGTTTAGAGCAGGCTACCTAGCCTGCCACCATCAACGTGTTGTACGGTTCCGGTCATATAGGCCCCCCAGGGCGAGCATAAAAACGCCACCAGGCCGGCTATCTCGTTGGGCTCGCCCACTCTTCCCATGGGGATCAGTTTAGTGATTTGAGCCATCTGTTCTTGTTCAAGTTGACCAGGGGTGCCGCTGCCAAAGACGGTGGCCAATCGCCCCGTTGCGATGCGCCCAGGGCAGATGGTGTTGATGGTGATGCCTTGATCGGCGAGTTCAAGAGACAGCGTTTTTGCGTAGCCCAACACACCCGCCCACGTAGCCACCGAAAGCCCAAAGCGTGCGATCGGTTGAATCGCCGACAGCGCCGTGATGTTAACGACGCGACCCCACCCGTGCTCTTTCATTGACGGTAGCGCACCACGACACAGACGCACGACGCTCATCAGGTTTTGCTCAATCGCCTTTTGCCAGGCGATGTCATCAAAGCTTTCAAGCTCGCCGAGTGGAGGAGCCCCATCGTTATTGATCAAGATATCGATGCGCTTCAATTCGCCTAAGGTTTGAGCAATAATTCTTTCGCAATCAGCACCCTTGCGGATGTCAGCCGGTATCGCAAACGTCTGAGCCCCTGTTTCAGCCGAGATCCTCGCGCAGGCTTCGTTCAGAGGTTCTTCTTTGCGAGCGACCATTGCGACGGTCGCGCCCTCTGAAGCTAAAAGATGCGCGATCGCGTAACCAATCCCTTGACTCGCTCCGCCGACTAAGGCGATTTTTCCGCTCAGTGACAAATCCATTATTTGGCCTCGGCGGGGATGCCAAACAAACGCTCGGCGTTACGATGAAACACGCGCTCAAGAATGTCGTCGGTATAGCCCAGATCTTTCCAGTCTTGCACCAGGCGTTCATAGCGAAACAAGGGATAGTCGGCGCCAAACATGACACGATCTTTTAAGCGCGATCGAATTTCTTTTTTAAAAGGGTCAGTGAAGTATTTAGGTGACCAGCCGTGCACTTCGCTCCAGACATTTGGCTTGTGGATCATGATCGAAATCATGTCGTCTTGCCAAGGCCAGGCGGGCCGTCCGCTAATGATTTGTAAATCCGGGAAATCAATCGCCAGTTCATCAATATAGCGAGGGTGGCACAAGTCGAGTTTGATGCCGGCGCCACCGCGCAGACCAGCACCGGCTCCAGTGTGCCCCACCAACACAAGTGCCGGGCGGTTGTGCGCCTGCAAGACCTCGTAAATGGGGTGGTAGATTGGGTCGCTCGCAGCAAAGCCTGTACCCGAACCCGACACGCAAAAACCCACAAAGCCTGTGCTCAGCTTGATGCAGCGCTCAAGCTCATCGGCCGCAGCCTGACCTAAACGTGGATCCATCTGCAGCCAGTTGCCAAAAATACAATCCGAAAACTTTGCCTGAGTCTCGATGGCATAGTCGTGCAGTGGTTTAACCTCTTCAATCGATAGATTCTTGGTAAAACCAAAATCCAAAATGGTCTTGACCTGATTGGCGCGCAGGTAAGCGGCCATCTGTTCTTCAGTGTCGTACTTTGGGGTTGAGTTCCAGGTGCTTTTTTGTTGTGCCAGTGCGTCGGCCGAACGTAGCACGTAGCCACGCTCTGTGCCCCAGTGTGAATGTAAGTCAACGATCCGCATAGTGTCTCCTAATCGCCTACGATAGTAGAAACTTGCTTGGGTGCTGTCAACGCAGGTACGGCACGAGTCGACTCTGTGAAGACAGAAAGTGACGAACCTTGGTAAGCTTGTTCGATTCATTCATTTTCATGCAGAGCAAAGCCTTGAAAAATCAAAAGTTACTGACGTTTGTGCAAGAACTCAGTCGGTTGCTCGAGCGCGAGCGGGCTGAGCCCGAGCTGTTAAAACAAGGGGCCGCCCTGTTGGCAGCGCTGGTGGCGCAAGATGACTGGTTGCCAGAACAATTTACTGTGCCGCATCCTGAGTTTTATCGGCAGTATTTGCTTTACGCAGATCCGCTTGAGCGGTTTTCAGTGGTGAGCTTCGTTTGGGGTGCGGGGCAAAAGACCCCGGTGCATGACCATATGACTTGGGGCTTGATCGGGATGTTGCGTGGTCAAGAGATCGATACGCACTACTTTAAGCAAGCAGACGGCAGTTATGCGAGGGGTGAGAGCCACGTGCTTAAACCCGGTAGTGTCTGCAGCGTATCACCCGCCACGCACGATGTGCATGAGGTTGCAAATTTTTATGCGGATCAGGCCTCAATCAGCATCCATGTCTACGGCGGCAATATTGGCCGCATCAGCCGGCATGTCTTTGACCCTGCAACAGGTTCAGAAAAAACTTTTATCTCGGGCTACAACAGTGATGTTGTGCCTAACCTTTGGAATTAACCACCGTGTTTAAACCTAGTCCAATCGATGCTGTGCAGGTATGCGAGTATCAAGATGTTCGCAGTGCTTTGCTTGAAAAACGCGAGATCGCATTTTTAGATGTGCGTGAAGAAGACCCGCATGCACAAGCGCACCCTTTATTTGCGGCTAATTTTCCGTTGTCACGCGTTGAGTTAGATGCCTACTCAAAGTTGCCGCGCCGTGACGTGCAGATTGTGACGCTTGACGAGGGCGATGTCGGCTTGCAAGAGTCTGACGCCATGCTAGCGGCGCGCCGTTTAGTGAGCCTGGGCTTTACCCGCGTGGCCGTCTTTGCAGGAGGCGTGCGTGCCTGGCAAGCGGCGGGTGGCGAGTTGTTTCGCGATGTCAATGTGCCTAGTAAGTCTTTCGGTGAATTGGTTGAGGCTAAAAAACATACCCCCTCGCTCTCGGCGCCTGAGGTGAAGGCGTTGATTGATCAACAAGCAGATGTAGTGATTGTTGATGCACGTCGTTATGATGAGTACAACACAATGAGCATCCCAACCGCCACCAGTTGCCCCGGTGCTGAATTGGTGTTGCGCATTGCTGAGTTGGCGCCACGACCCGAAACCCAAGTCATTGTTAACTGCGCGGGCCGAACGCGTAGCATTATCGGCACTCAGTCTTTGATCAACGCGGGCATCCCCAATAAGGTGTCGGCGCTGCGTAATGGAACGATTGGATGGACCCTTGCTGGTCAGGTGCTAGACAAAGGCGAGACCCGCAAATTCAAGGATGTTTCTGAGCAAACGATGCGCACCGCCGCAGCACGTGCACGGAGCGTTGCAGAGCGTGCGGGCGTGAAGCGCACGACGTGGTTAGACGCGCAAACTTGGCAAACGCAAGTCGAGCGTACGACTTATTTTTTTGATGCGCGCACGCCCGAGGAATATGCTGCCGGTCATATCACTGGGTTTCGGTCAACACCCGGCGGGCAGTTGGTGCAAGAAACAGAGATGGTCGCGCCGGTGCGGGGTGCGCGGATTGTCTTGGTGGATTCGGACGGCGTACGCGCCAATATGACAGCCTCGTGGTTGGCGCAGATGGCATGGGATGTTTATGTGTTGACTGACGTACCCGCAGCTGCGTTTGCCGAAAAGGGTCAGTGGGTGGCCGCGTTGGCACAGTCGCCGATCGTGCCGGCGATTTCAGTGACTGAATTAGTGGCTGGTTTGGCCGCTCAAAAACTGGTTGCGCTTGACCTGAGCAAGCATGCTCAGTACGTGCAAGGGCATGTACCGGGTGCACAGTATGTGTTGCGCTCGAAATTCAAGCAGGCACTGAGCGTGTTGCCACAGGCCTCGGCCTATGTGTTGGTGTGCCCAGATGGCCTGCTCTCGGGCTATGCGCATGCCGAGATCGCCGCGTTGTTACAGGTGCCTGTTTCGGTTTTGGCTGGGGGGACACAAGCGTGGAAGGTCGCTGGACAGCCTCTTGAAAAAGGCGCCACTGCGTTGCTGTCAGAGCCCATCGATCGCTACAAGCGGCCCTACGAGGGCACCGATGCCCCACGCGAGGCGATGCAGGCCTATCTAGATTGGGAGTTCGGTCTAGTCGCACAATTAGGAGTCGATGGCACGCATCACTTTGAGGTGGTGTAAAGCTATTTAAGTACCGCGCTGGCTTGTGCTTGCGCGACGAGCTTCTCTGCATCCTCGGGCAACAGAAAACCTTCCTTCAGTGCTCGCCCTGTTGCCTTTTTAACGGCTGCAACATAGCCCGCGTGATCCTGATAGCGCTCTTGTAACGACGGCCTTGGATCCTGATTCGCCGTTCGCTCGGCTGCTGTACGAGCAAACGGAATCATGCCACCCACGTAATCGCAAATCTGATCCTTGTGAAAAGGTTTTTCTCCGTCTGCTGTGACGTTCCACCCGAGATAGGTGCCAAGAGGCGCGTCTAACAGTGCAACAGGTACCCCTCCTAACTCGTTGCCGTCCTGGTCGACCTTTGGTGCATACATTTTCAAGATCTGCTTGATCTTTGGCGGTGCATACGAGGGTACGCCCGAGGCATCAAGCGCGTTGAACTGTGGCCCCCAGTCATAATCAAAGACCGGCATGATGAAATCGGCCTCAGGGATTGTGGGCCGTAGGCCTGGAAGGGTTGGAAAGCCCAAATCTTTTTTATTGGCGAGTGCAAGCGTGCCACTGCTTTGCCCTGCGGCAGGCGCCAGTGTTGGAAACCGACTGGGCGGAGGCGCTTTGCCGGTGATCACCCAGTCGCGAAAATGCACACGTATGGCATTGACCGTTTCAGTGTGTGGCACAGGGTTCGCGGGCAAGACGCCGACGCCAAAGTTATTACCGGGGCAGATTGGCCCCGCCTTTGGTAACCCAACGCCAGGCAGGCTCGTATCAAAGCCGCCCACGCCGCCGCCGTGATTGCTGCTTGCGATGTAATAGCGCCTGACGTTTTCAGGCAGAGGCAAATCTGCCTTTGCGTCGGTACCGACCCACTCAGGTGTGAGCTTTAACGCCCATACCTCTGCCGAACCAAAGTGCTCAACCACCTTTGGACAGGTGTTGGTCGCAGAGCAACGATCCAAAATGCCAGCAGAGGGTAAACCACGCACGGGATCCGGGTGAGGTAGCCACCATTGTGGTCCCTCACTGCCCGCCTGATAGAGTTCAAGCACACCATCAGGCTGCGCCCATCTAAAATTTAAGGCGATGCGTCGACCAGCAATAATGGGCCAGGCACCTTCGTGCACAAGGCCACCTTGCTCTGCCTGATTGAAGCCCAAATGCAGCCAACCCCGCAAAAAATTACCTGATTGTGAAATGCCACGCCCAATACTGTATTTGACAAGATTTGCGACTGGGTTCGCGGTGCCCGCATCATCTTTGCCTGAGTGCTTAAAGAAGTGGCCGACATCTCGCCAGGCCGCTAGACCCACGCCCAAGACATAGGGGTCTTGAGCGGTAAAGACCACCTGGTATAGGCGCTTGGCATCAAAGCCATTTTTTAAACAAATTTGTGTGGCGTCGGGAATGCCTGGAAAAGGCGTCTTGTCATCACACTTTGCCCAGGCCCACTCTGAGGACGCGATTGAAATTTCGTCGATCGCGGTGCCTTGCATGGTCTCGCCTGCGCGCGAAACAAGTGTCGCCTTTGTCGTATCGAGTGAGGCGGGCTTGTAAGGCACTGGATTGGTTTGCACGAGTAAGGGCTGCGAGCCCATCCCCGAGCGATTGACGATGCGCCCAAACACTTCACCTGTTACTGGTTCGCCCTTTGCGAGGCGCGCCACGGGCACCTGAAGAAACTGCATGCCCTTCACGCTGGCTGCAGGTCGTACGGCTGTCGCGCCGCTATTGTCGCCCTGCCAGGCGCTTGCTAACAGAATGTCACCAAAGGCCTGTTCTTGTGGGGCAAACGGAAACACGCGACCGCGGTTTGGTACGTCGTGCCAAAGCATGCCGCTCGCTTGCTTGGGATCAACTGGCTTGTACAGTACGAACGAAGCGACATAACGCACTTTGCCGTCAGCATCTTTCGCAAGCTCAATATCTTGTATTAACGCGTTTTGTGGCAACTTAGGATCAAGTTCACCAAAGGCTCGGCCTGCGATGATTTCGTATGGGATCTTTGAGCCGTTGACAAGGGTTTGAGCGCCAGTCGATAACTCGGTTGTGGAACTTATGGCCGGCGCCATGGCCAGTGTTTCATCGATGACGATTTTCGTGACGCGCGCATGAGCGCTTGTGCACACGAGCAGGCTTGCCGCAACGGTGAGGAACAGTCGTTGCCGCGCAGGCCATGCTCTTTGGGCTAGTAGGTTTTTTGTACCAGAAAAAAAGTTTGTATTTTTATCGTGATCTTTTTTCATTTTGTCTTTGTATGGTTTTGTGCTTGCGAATATCGTTGTTGAGGCAGCACCGACAAGCTCTTCAGTGATTGAAGGTTGAGGCGATGCTGCAACGACGCGGTGCTGTTATTTTTTTGTAGAAACGGTTTGCAAAAATGCAGCGAGCTGCTGATTCCACCACTTGGCTTGCCCGGTTGTACCGTGCCCAGAGGTATCGGGGCTGGCGGGGATCAAGAGCAGTTGGCTGTTAGGGATGCGCTTAAGTGCTGCTTCGATGACACCAAACTCTGGTGGGTTACGTTCGTCGTCGGCCGAGTTGATGACCAGTACCCGAGCTTGAATTTTTTCGAGCTCACGTGAGGGGTCATAGTCGCGTGAGGAATCCCACTGATACAGATTGTCGTTGGCATCGGCTTTAAGCGGAGCTTTTAAGCGCTGCTCAAGCACCTGATCAGCGAGCTCGCGGCTTGGGGCAAGTTTTTGCAATCCCATATTGCCGCCGCTTGTGCTGAGTTGAAAGAACACCGAGGCAAACTGTAAGCTAGGCGGTTGTTGTGTGTAGTTGCCGTTTTGCCAGGCGGGATCGTTGCGGATCGAATCGATAATTAGACGGCGGGTCATCCAATTGCGGCCCGACATTGCGGCTGGCATCGATGCCATTGGCACCAAGGCGTCCATAAAAGTGGGGTGCTTGACACCCCACAGCCAGGTTTGCATCCCGCCCATTGAGTTGCCTAGAACTAAGTGCAGGTGCTTGAGCCCTAAGCCCTCGGTGACAAGACGATACTGGCCGGTCACCATGTCGTCGTAGTTGTATTTTGGAAAGTTCGTGCGCAAGCCATCAGACGGTTTGCTAGACGCCCCCATACCGATGGCATCAGGCAAAATAATAAAATATTTGTTGGCGTCAAGGACTTGACCTGGTCCAAATAACTGGCCACCAAAAGCTGGGTTGAGCATACCCGTGCCAGTGCCTGCCGTGCCATGCAAAATCAGAACCGGTAGGCCTGTGGGCTCACCCAGAGTGGTATAGCCAAGCTTGACTTCACTTAAGACTTCGCCCGTGTGAAATTTAAAATCTTTGGCAACCCAGGTTGCTTGCTTAGGAGTATGCGTTGTCTGAGCCATCGAATATGCCGTTAAAAGATTTAATAAAATAAAACAGAAAAATTTTAAATAAGCGGGCATTAAAGCACCTCATTTAGAAGGTCGATGAAGAGGCTTTCGCCATGGCGAACTTTTTTCTGCCAGTCTTGGCCAGAGTCTTCGTTGGTGTGGTCCGTGACATATTTAAACGAACGCCAGGCGATATTGTGCTCATGCGCGATGGCCGCGATTGCAAAAAGCTCCATATCAACAACATCAACGTTATTGGCTTCAAACCAAGGGTCTTTTGCCATCACAAAGCTGTCGCCCGTGCCACAGGTGTATAGCCCTGATCCCGAAAGATATTCATGAGGGCGTGTGCAAAAAGGCACCTGACCGCGTGGCGCCAGGGGCTCGGCAATCATGTCGCGCTGTACCACGCGCTGAATTTCGATGAGTCCGCTAGCGTGAGGTCGAACAGCCCCCACCGTACCAAAATTTAAAATACGCCGCGGCCGACTCTGTGCAATCGCCTTGAATGTTGTCATTGCGGCATTGAGCTTGCCTATGCCAGAATAAAAAATATGCACCCCATTGGGCAGCAGGCTGGCATCCAACTCACTGGCGAGCGCAGTAATGATAATGGTGTCGGTGGTCATAAGGCTTCAGATAAATCAGTTAATCTGCATCATATGCCGGCATACTCACACAAACAACCGGCGATGCTGCGATAGGAAATCGTATGAGTGCGCTGCAAGTCTCGTTTCAAGACCTGTCATGGTCTATTCTGTTACCCGCCTTTTGCGCGGGTTTGCTAGTGATTGCAACTCATGTTCCTTTAGGGATGCAGGTTTTGCAGCGAGGCATCATTTTTATTGACCTGGCCATTGCTCAGGTTGCGGGGCTTGGCGCGTATTTGGTCACGATGGTGTTGGGTACTGAGGCACCCGTGGTTTGGGTGCAGGTCGGTGCGATGAGCCTGGCTTTGGTGGCGGCCGGGCTGTTGGTGGCGACCGAACACGTGACCACCCGCTATCAAGAACCCGTGATTGGTATTGTTTTCGTCCTGGCGGCTACAGCCGTTGTGCTGTTGTTGGCCAACGACCCGCATGGTGGCCAACATTTGTCTGAGTTGCTGGCAGGTCAAATCTTGTGGATTGGGTGGGGGCAGATTTTTTATTCAGCGCTGGTGACCTGTGCTTTATTAGGGGCCATATTTTTATTTCAGGGTAAGCGTGCCTGGTTTTATAGCTTGTTTGCCGTGGCGATTACTGTTTCAGTGCAACTTGTGGGGGTCTATCTTGTTTTTGCGACCCTGATCATCCCCGCACTGTCGACAATCAAACTGAAAGGGACGAGGTCGCGACTTTGGGCGACCTATTTAGTTGCGGTTGCTGGCTACGTGTTGGGCTTGTTGGGTTCGGCGACACTTGACCTGCCCACGGGCCCGCTGATCGTGTGGGCGCTGGCCGTTGTGGGCGTTGTTGCACTGTTGCTGCTGTGCCGTCAACCCAGTTTGTCGCCAGAAATTTGAGCAGTTTTCTCACGCCCTTTCTTCTTTAGGCCACAAGATCATTTGCGTGCAGCGAAACAAGGCAATCTTTTTACCCGTTGCCTGATCGCTCACAACGGCATCCCAAACCTGAGTATTGCCGCCCAGATGCTGAGCTGTTGCGGTGCACAAAACCACTTCGCCTTCGCCGCGCACAGTCCCTAAGTGATTGCTTTTGAGCTCAATGGTCGTGAATGAAAGCGCACCTTTAGGTAGATGCGCCATGGTCGCGTAGCCGCAGGTGGTGTCGGCCAAAGCAATCACGCTTGCCGCGTGCAAGTAGGTATTGGGGGCGAAATGGACTTTGCGCAGCACCATTCGGCTTTTCAGTGTGTTTTCTGAGATCTCGAGCGCCTCAACACCCATCAGTCCTGGCAAGTTTTCACCACTGCGCTTATTCAGTTCGGTGACGGTCATTTCTGGGCGAAGCTTAGACATCGTGTGAATCTCTTGTGAAAAGTGAAAAAAAACGTGTACTTTGTAGCATTAAGCCTGCCGCGATGCTTTTCTGCACTCAATCGCGCAGGCTGACCAAGATTATGCATGACCTTGCCAAGGATTAAAAAGTGTTGCCGCCAACCAATAAAAAGATACCCACCCCGACCTTGATGGCGAACGATCGGTTAGTACAGGGTTTTTCAAGTAAGCGACTCGCCCATTTAACGACCGTCATGCAATCGCAGGTCGAAGCAGGCATGTTTCCTGGCGCAGTGACGGCGATTTTGCATCGTAATCAGTTGGTGCACTTCGAGGCGCACGGGTATCTGGATGCAGCGCGTAGTCAACCGATGACAAAGGATGCGTTATTTCGTCTGGCGTCAATGACGAAGCCCCTGGTGACGACCGTAGCGATGATGATGGTCGAACAAGGAGTGTTCAGCCTTCAGGATCCAATCACTCGGTGGTTGCCTGAACTCAATGACTTAGTGGTCGAAACGCCCGAGGGCGATGTGCCGCTGGCGCGCCCGATTTGGGTGCAGGACTTGATGCGACATACTTCGGGTTTTGTGTACTCAGGGATGACGCAGTCGGCGCGAATTAAAGCCTTGTACGAGCAACATAATATTGAATCACGTGTGCATGATATTCATGCCGATGAGATGTTGCGCAACTTAGGCAAAATCCCTCTGGCGCATCAGCCCGGCACCTTTTGGGAGTATTCAATTTCGGTTGATGTCTTGGGGCTCTTGCTTGAGCGGGTCTTGGGGCAGCCTCTAGATATGATCGTTGCGCAAGCATTACTTGAGCCACTAGGCATGAACGATACGATGTGGTGGGTCACGCCAGAGCAAGAAAAAAAGCTGGCACAAACGCTTGATGATGATCCGCTGAAAGTTGGTATGCTCAAGTCCTATCGGCAGCACTACAACCCAGCAGGTAAAAGTTATTTTAAAGGCGGGGCTGGTTTAATCGGGTCGACGGCTGATTATCTGCGTTACCTGCAAATGATGATTAATCGGGGTGAGTTTGAAGGCAAGCGCTATTTGTCGCGTAAGTCGGTTGAATTGATGCTCTCGCAACACACCGTCGGGATGGCGGGCACGACGATCGCTAACACAGGGCCCGGCTATGGGTTTGGTTTGGGTTTTGCAATCAGGCAAGGGCAGGGTATGGGCTGGGTGCCTGGTTCGGTTAATGACGCGATGTGGGCCGGTGTTTGGGGAACTAGCTTTTGGCTTGATCCAAAAGAGAAACTTGCTGCGGTGATCATGGCGCAGGGGCCGACGCACAAGACACATACGCGTATGCTATTCAAAAATTTGGTGTACGGTGCGCTGGTCGCTGAGTAGCATCGAAACGAGATCATAAGAGCGGACAGGTAAATAATAAATCGCTCAGAAATTAGCCCTTAATCAGATTCTCAGTTGTTTGATTACTGAGACCTCGAGGGTGAAAAAAAGCGCAGTAAGTGAATGTTTGAATAGTGACCTTTAAAAAATTTTGGAGAGACAAAATGATATTTTTAAAAAATCAATTCTCGCGCACCCGCGCGCAGGGTATTGGTCTGGCAGTGTCGGCAACGTTGTTGCTCGGAGTGCCCCTTGCTTTTGCGCAAACAACGGCTGCCCCTCAGGCCGCTGCGGCAGCCCAGCCGGCTGCCGGGGCCGTGATCCAAGGTTTTTCAAATGACCGTCTGGCGCGTATTGGCCCCTCGATGCAAGAGCAAGTTCGCACAGGTATGTTTGCAGGCGCGGTCACGATGGTCGCGCGCAACGGCGTGTTGGTGCACAGCGAAGCGCATGGATTTTTGGATGCCGCTAAATCTAAACCCATGCCTAAAGATGCATTGTTTCGGCTCGCTTCAATGACCAAACCTTTGGTAACGGTTGCGGCCATGATGATGGTTGAGCAAGGCAAAATGGGCTTGAACGATCCATTGACAAAATGGATGCCTGAATTGAAAGATTTAAAAGTTGAGACCGCAACGGGCGATGTGCCGCTGAACCGTCCGATCTGGGTGCAAGACGTGATGCGGCATACTTCGGGTTTTGTTTACGCTGGTGGTACGAAATCGCCACGCATTAAAAAAATGTATGACGATCTCAACATCGAAGCGCGCGAAACAGATATCACTGCCGATGAGATGTTGAAAAATCTTGGTCAAATTCCGTTGGCGAATCAACCAGGTACTGTTTGGGAATATTCAATATCGGTTGATGTTTTAGGCTTATTGCTTGAGCGTGTCGCGCAAAAGCCGTTAGATGCCATTTTGAATGAGTTGTTGCTGGGCCCCCTGGGGATGAAAGATACGACTTGGTGGGTGCAACCCGATCAGCTTGGTCGAATCGCCGAGACACTTGATAGTGATCCGTTGAAAGTTGAGATGCTTAAATCCTATCGCCAGACTTACAACCCATTGGGCAAGAGTTACTTCAAAGGTGGTGCGGGCTTGGTTGGCACGGCGACTGATTATCTGAAGTTTTTGCAAATGATGGTGAATGGGGGTGAGCTGGACGGTAAGCGTTACTTGTCGCGCAAGACCGTTGAGTTCATGCTGTCGCAGCATACCGTTGGAATGGGCGGCAGCACGATTGCCAGCACAGGGCCTGGTTACGGATTTGGTTTGGGTTTTGCGGTGCGTCTAGATGAGGGCATGGCTTGGGTGCCAGGCTCAAAGGGCGACGCAATGTGGGCCGGTGCGTGGGGCACAAGCTTCTGGATTGACCCTAAAGAAAAACTTGCCGCTGTGATGATGGCGCAAGGGCCATCGAACCGCACTCACACTCGCATGCTATACAAAAATTTGGTTTACGGGGCTTTGGTTAAATAACATGCCGGTTGCTACTTCACAGCAAGAAATCCCTGCGCGTCTTGATCCGGATCGTTTGCGGCAAATCGCCGCAGCGGTCTATCAAAGCATCGGAGTGCCAGCGCAAGACGCACTGTTGGCCGCTGACACATTGGTGCAGGCTGATCTTTGGGGGCATCAGTCGCACGGGCTTTTGCGCTTAGGTTGGTATTACGCACGACTAAAATCCGGTGCGATGAAGTCAGTGACACAAACCTCGCTGGCGGTCGATGCAGGGGCGATTTGTGTGATGGACGGCCATGACGGCATTGGGCAAGTCATTACACGCCAGGCGGTTGATCAGGCCGTTACGCGTGCAAAGTTGCATGGCGTTGGTGTAGTGTCAATTCGTAACTCGAATCATTTCGGCACGTGTATGTATTACACGCGGATCGCAGCCGAGCAAGGCTGCGTAATGCTCTTGATGAGTAACGCCGGACCGAACATGGCGCCTTGGGGTGGACTCAAAAAGAAAATTGGCACCAACCCTTGGTCAATTGCTGTGCCCGGGGGGGCTTACGGCCCCATTGTGATGGATATGGCCAACTCAGGCGTGGCTCGCGGCAAAATTTATCTCGCGAACAATCGCAATGAAGAGATTCCTTCACATTGGGCTGTTGACTCAGCGGGGCGCCCAACGACTGACCCTAAAGCGGCTCTTGAAGGATTTATCTTACCCATGGCGGGGCACAAGGGCTACGTCATGGGGGTCATGATCGATATTTTGTCGGGGGTCCTGTCAGGCAGTCAGTTTCTTGATCGAGTGCACGGCCCCTATGATCCAGTGAACCCCAGCGGTGCAGGGCATTTGATGGTGGCGCTTAATGTCGCCGCGTTTCAACCTTTGACAGAGTTTCATCAAAGAATCGATCAGTACGTTCGATCATTAAAAGATGTGCCGCTGGCTGCCGGTCATTCGCAGGTCTTTTATCCGGGCGAGCTTGAAAAACAAGCAGATCAAGAAAATCGGGAAAAAGGCCTGTTGCTTGCCAGCGAGACCATCACAGACCTGAGGCGTGTGGCGCACGAGGCGGGAGTTGAGTGCTCGCTTGCCTAGGCTTGGCACGGCATTTGCTTAAAGCTGTTCAGGCTTGATTTGCGTGCAGAGCAACTGCGTTACCTCACTTTTTGAAAGCGACCCATGAACGACTACTCAATTTTTCAAGCAGGCAATATCCTGCTGCAATCTGGCCGTACGCTGCGCAATGGGCAGTTGGCCTATAAAACCTATGGCGCATTAAACGCTGAAAAATCCAATGTTATTTTGTACATGACTTCGTTTGCCGCGCATCATTACGATGTGGATTGGCTGATCGGCGCTGGCAAGGCGCTGGACACTGAAAAATATTTCGTCGTTGTGCCAAATTTGTTTGGCAATGGTTTGTCATCTTCCCCCAGCAATGCAACCGAACCGCAAAATGGTGAGCGGTGGCCATATTTCACCATCGCCGATAACGTTAACGTTCAATATCGTCTGTTGACGCAAGAGTTGGGGATTACCTCTCTTGAACTTGCGTGCGGTTGGTCGATGGGAGGCCTGCAGGCGTTTCAATGGGCCTCGTATTACCCAGCAATGGTCAAGCGTATGGCGGTGCTGTGTGGCGCAGCCAAATGTTCGCCGCATAACCAAGTTTTTATCGAAGGTGTGCGTGCCACGCTCACAACTGATCCTGCGTTTCAAAATGGCGTGTTTGTGCAGCGCCCTGAGCGTGCGTTGCGCGCAATGGGTCGAAATTACGCGACCATGGCAATGTCGCAGACCTTTTATCGTGAAGAGTTATGGCGTGGCGCGGGTTTCTCGTCCCTTGAAGATTTTTTGATTATGTCCTGGGAGGCGAATTTCTTGAAGCGTGACGCGAACAACCTGCTCACTCATCTTTGGGCATGGCAAAACGCAAATATTGCTGATAACGATAAGTACAAGGGTGACTTCAAAGCCGCTCTGCAAGCGATTACGGCTAAGTCGCTTTTGATGCCGGGTACCACAGACTTGTATTTTCAGGTTGAAGATAACCGTCTCGAGGCTGAGCAAATGCCTAATGCGCGCTTATTGCCCATACCCTCAGACTGGGGTCATCGGGCTGGTTTGCCTTCTGCCAATGTGCAAGATGCGCAGTTCATCACCTCGGCTCTCAAAGATTTGCTGCAGTCATGAGTGACCGAACTGAAAGCCGCGGCCAGGCGCCGCGGCCAACAGAGTTTTTGTATAAGCATGCTGAGGGTTCATGAAGACCGATTGCACGGGGCCCTGTTCAACGATTTCGCCGCGTTGCATGACCAACACTCGATCACATATTTGACTGGCAACGCGCAGATCGTGCGTGATGAATAAAATACCAATTTTTAAGCGCTGCTGAATTTCATCAAGCAGTTCAAGTATCTGTGCTTGCACTGATACATCAAGGGCTGAAACGGCTTCATCGGCAATCAACAATCTGGGCTGACATGCAAGTGCGCGCGCAATCGAGATGCGTTGGCGTTGGCCGCCTGAAAATTCATTTGGAAATCTCGCTAAGGCGTCGGGCGTAAGCCTCACGAGGCGCATGAGTTCCTGTGCCTGCGCCAATGCCTCGGCGCGTGGCACTCCAAAATTTAACGGGCCTTCAATGATCGATTCGCCGATCGTGCAGCGTGGATTCAAGGAGCGGTAAGGATCTTGAAAAACGATTTGAACGCAACGTCTGAACGGATAAAGCTCTTTGCCAGTTAAGGAGACGATCGATTGACCCTCTACGGCAATGTCCCCTGAAGAGGCTTCGATCAAACGCGCAATGCAACGAGCCACCGTCGATTTTCCTGAGCCCGACTCACCAACAATGCCGACAGTCTCTTGAGGCAAGACTTTAAATGAGATGTCTTTTGCGGCAAAGACGCTGCGTTTGCGCAAGGGCCAAGAACCCGTTGAATAGGTTTTCACCAAATGCGTGGTCTCGACCAACGCCTGAGCGGGTGCGACGTTCGCACGTTGCTTAGGGATGAGGCTGGGCACCGAAGACAAGAGCATTTGCGTATAGGGTTCTTTTGGGGCTTGCAGTACGTCTAGGCGTTTGCCTTGTTCAACTAAATCCCCAAGCCTCAGCACGACAACCCGGTCTGCAATCTCGGCAACAACGCCTAAATCGTGGGTGATAAAGAGCACTGCAGTTTGGTTCTGTTTTTGTAAATCTGCAATCAGACTTAAGATTTCTGCCTGAGTCGTGACATCCAACGCAGTGGTCGGTTCATCGCAAATGAGTAGCGCTGGTTTCAAAATCAACGCAATGGCGATCACAATCCGTTGACGTTGTCCTCCCGAAAGTTGATGCGGGTACGAACCGTAAATGCGTTCTGGCTCTGGCAATTTCACACGATTAAAAATATCTATGATTTGTTTGCGCCGGGCTTCCGCCTTCAAGGATGTGTGTTGCCTAAGTTGTTCATCGACCTGAGCGCCGCAAGTCATGATGGGATTGAGCGCGGTCATAGGCTCTTGAAATACCATCGCCATTTTTTCACCCCGCAGGCGCCGTAACCGCTCTTTTGGTGCGCTGACGATCGATTCGTTCAGCAACAGGATTTGGCCGCTTGAAATACTGAGTGTTTTAGGAAGTAACCCCATGACCGCTTGCGCGATCACTGACTTGCCCGAACCTGATTCGCCAAGTAAGCATACGATTTCCCCTTGTCGGACGTTGAAGGAAATGTTTCGAACTGCGGCTGAACGATCGGCGCCACGTGGCAGATCGATTGTGAGGTGCTCGATTGACAATACGATTGTAGGATCTGGCGTCGGCATGTGCATCATCTTGGTGTCAACCGCCACGTTTATTAAATTTTGGATCAAGGGTGTCGCGCAATCCATCGCCTAAAATATTGACAGCTAAGACAGTGAGTGCCAAAAAGAATCCGGGAAACAAGACTGTGTGTGGAAATTGGTTAAATTGCATGCGTCCGTCAGCCATGATGTTTCCCCAGGTCGGAATCTCAGGGGGCAGACCGACTCCTAAAAAAGACAGAATCGCTTCGACCAAGATCGCTGAGGCACACACATAGGTTCCTTGAACGAGCAGGGGTGCAACGGCGTTGGGCAAAATATGGCGCCAGACAATATTCGGGGTTGAACTCGCGAGCGAGATCGCGGCTTCGACGTAGGGCTCTTGACGGATCGTCAGAACAATTGACCTAACCAGACGCGCCACGCGCGGTATTTCAGGGATAGCAATTGCAATGACAACTGAAAGCACGGTTGGCCTCCATAAGGCCATCAAGGTGATCGCAAACAAAATGCCAGGTATCGCCATCAAACTGTCCATCAGACGCATCAGCGCATTGTCTAGACCCTTGAAATAGCCCGCAATGACACCGAACAGCGTGCCGATGAGCAGCGCGAGCAGTGCAACGCACACGCCCACGGTGAGCGAAATCCGTGCGCCATAGGTGATGCGTGTCCAGGTGTCTCGCCCCAGACTGTCAGTGCCCATAAAAAAATAGTGCTCAAACGTATCGCCCGAAAGATCAGAAAATTCAGCTTGCGTACCCGGCAGTAAATTGGCGCTGCCAGGATCCATCGCAGTGGGAGATATGGTGTAGAGCCATGGAGCACAAACCGCCATGAATAGTAAAAACGAGAATGCGGTGATGCCGATGCGTACAGAAGTGTTGCGCAAAATTTTTCTATAAAGAATCATGAATCATTTTGCCTAGTTAGTATCGAATACGCGGGTCAAGCACGAGGTAGCTCAAATCAACTAACAGATTGATCAGTACGTACACAAAAGAGAAAAATAAGGTGATGCCTTGTATCAGTGGATAGTCACGCCCCAGTACTGCATCAACGGTGAGTTGACCCAACCCCGGAATGGCGTACACCGTTTCAGTCACCACGACACCGCCAATCAGCAGGCCCACCCCAATTCCGATGACGGTAACGATGGGGACCGCAGCATTCGCTAACGCATGTCGAATCAATATCCGTAACTCACTAAGGCCCTTCGAGTGTGCGGTGCGAATGTAATCTTCGGTGAGGGCCTCGGCAACTGAAGCGCGAGTGACTCGTGCAATGAGCGCAAGATAGACTATAGAAAGCGTAAAAGCCGGCAGAATCAGATGTGACAACCATGAGCTGAAATTTTCAGTCAAAGGTGTATAGCCCTGCACAGGTAAGAGTTTCCAATGTAGGGCGATAGCCCAAATTAAGATGTACCCAATGACAAACGTCGGGACAGAAAAACCCATGACAGAAAATCCCATGAGTGAGCGATCGAGCCAGCCACCATGCCGCCAGGCGGCCAACAGTCCAAGCGGAATGGCAACCAGCAGTGTCATGAGCATCGTGAGTAGGGTTAGACAGACAGTGGGGCCGATGCGTTGGGCAATCAAGTGCGTGACTGATTGCTTCATGTAATAAGACTCGCCCAGATCGCCGCGCACCACTTTGGTCGCCCAGTGCATGAATTGAATCGGTAATGCTTCGTTTAACCCCAGCGACTCTCGAATCCGCGCAATATCAGCGCTCGTGCCATTGTTGCCAACTAACGCCGCAGCGGGATCGCCGGGCGTGAGTCGCAGCATGGCAAAAACGATGAGCGCAACTAGTAACAGGACTGGTATCGTCGACAATACCCGCTTTAAAATAAAAAGCATCAATTTTTCTTCAAGTTCCAGAAAGCGTTGATAGGCGACTGGACTAAACCGCTCACAACGCCTTTGCGTACGACGCTGTAGTAATCAAAATCGCCTACCTTGGCAAAAATTCCGGTCGCATAGGTTTGAAGTTGCAACGCTTCAGCCAGTTTTTTGCGCTCTTGAACTGTGGCGGCCGCCATGAACTGAGCTTTAAGCTCTTCGAGCTTAGGATCGGTTGTCCAACCGAACCAGCCTTTTTCGCCATTTCCTGTCAACGGTGGGAAGAATAACGGGTTCATCATGTCTCCGGGACCCCAGCCGGTGATAAACATATTCCAACCACCTTTGTCGGCTGGCTCTTTACTTGTGCGGCGCGTGACCAAAGACGACCAGTCCATGCTCTGCATGTCGACGTTAAAGCCGGCCTGCTTTAACAGCTGCGCCAGCACGGGCGGAAATTTGTTCAATACAGCAAAGTCGGCTGGAAACAACAGGACAACGGGCTTGCCGTCATAGCCGGCTTCTTTCAAAAGTTTTTTGGCAGCCTCAAATTGAGGTTTTCCAGTGAAGTAGTCTGTTTGTGGTGAGGCCCAGACCGAGTCGCAAGGATAAATTGATGTGCAGGGTCGATAGAGATCTTTGTTGACCATTTGAGCGCGCATCAACGCCTCTTGGTTCAGCGCCATGATTGCAGCCTGTGCAATCTTTGGATTATCGAACGGGGGTACAAAGTGATTCAAGTGCAAATTGTAGGCACCTGCGGGGGTGGGTTTGACGAGCTCAAGGGAGGGGTTGGCTTTGAAGGCCGCGTATTGCTCGGCAGGCATCCATTCGATCATGTCGATCTCGCCGTTGGCAATTGCGTTGGCCTGAGTTTGCGCATCTTTTAAAATGACCCACTCAAGTCGATCAACGAAAACTCGCTTGCCTCCCGCCGTTCCAGAGGGGTCCTCTGAGCGTGGCACATACTTTTCATTTTTGACATAAACGATTTTTGCACCAGGCTTATATTCATCCATTTTCATGATGTAGGGCCCAGAGCCTACATACTCGGAGATCTGCTGATCAGCCGGTGTCATTGCGACCCGCTTGGGCATGATGAACGTGGCGTTGCCCGAAGGCTTAGAGAGCGCCTCTAGCACCATTGGGAATGGCTTGCTGAAGCTCATCTTGAAGGTCATGTCGTCGACGGGTTCAAACGATGCAAGGGCTTGCGCCATGACTTGCCCAAAGACGTCTCGCTTTGCCCAGCGGTTCACTGATGCAATCACGTCCGCCGAGGTTACCGGAGCACCGTCGCTAAAACTTAGGCCCTTGCGTAGGGTGAAGGTCCATTCCTTGAAGTCGTCTGACTTTGTGTATGTGTCGACCATTTGCGGCTGAATTGCGCCGTTGGCGTCGATGCCGAACAACTGGTCGTAGACCATATAGCCATGGTTACGAGTCACAAAGGCGGTAGTCCAGATCGGATCAAGAATTTTTAAGTCTGCCTGAGGCACGATTCGCAAAACTTTAGCGGCGTCTTGGGCCTGCACCGTCGCCACGACACTGGCGATACCTAAGGCGGTTGCCAAGAACAGTCTACGCAAATTACGATTTACCATACTGATACCTTTTCAAGTGAAGATGAACGGACATTCGCGCCGGGTACTCAGGAAACGCCCAAGCACGCTTGCAGTCGTTAACCAAGCCGACGCAAAAATCGTGCCACCTAAATTGGCTTTGCGGATTTCTTCCTGATAAAACCCGAGAGGTTGTGGCTGTTGCCCCAGTTATTGTCGACATACTTGGCATGGCATTTGCTTATAGCTAAGTGTTATATCGAACCCTAGTGATCGGTACGCGCTTAGCCGTATGATTCAGCCTATCTTTTTTCTTCTATCGAGTTATTTGGAGCCCTTCAATGAGCAACGACAATGCCCCTTCTACAGTCAAAGCCTACCTGCGACCAATCGATCGCGAAGGCTTATTAGGCTTCGCTGAAAAAGGCCGTGCAGATCCAACACGCAAGGGCACCAACAAGGTGCATACCGTTTGCGAGGGTCAGTATCGCACCCTCAGTTATGTCGGTAATCACCAGCCAGTCGTTGTCGATGAGCCACCTCATTTATTCGGGCAAGACACAGCTCCAGCGCCGGGTGAAATCGTGTTGTCAGCCCTCGGAGGCTGTTTAGCTGTTGGCATTACGGCTGTGGCAACGTGGAAGCAAGTCAAACTGTCAAAGCTTGAATTATTTTTAGAGGGCGACATTGGCAATCCAGCGGCCTGGGGCGCAGGTGGTGCAGAAATGGCACCGCCTCAAATGGGTTTTCAGGCAATACGTGTCAAAGTGGTGATTGAGGGTGATGCGTCGCGCGAGCAGCTCGACGAGATCGTTCGTCACGCCAACATGTACTCGCCTGTTGCCAACTCAATGCGTAACCCCATCGGGTTTGAGATCGGGCTGGCGTGATAATTGCTTGCTCTCGCTTGTGCCTGGCTTGAGCACACGCAGCCCAAGCCAGCGCAACCTAGCGAGTTTCTCTTGGCGCTGAGTGAAGCGAGACCAACAACGTAACTTTGAGTTCGCACTATGAATCCCACAGATGTAAGCCCAGCAATACTCAATACGCCAGCCAGCGATTTGCTAGCGCGGGTCAGGCACATCTCGAGTGGCGAGCTAGCAGGCGCCGCCTACAAGATTGACCACGAAGGTCTTTACCCTGCCAGCATCATGCAGACCTTGGGTCAGGCTGGCGCATTTGGAGCACACTTAGATCGCAACGGGCAAAATTTTGGCCTGGCGATTGACGCAATGCGAGAAATCGCACGCAACTGCGGTTCGACTGGCTTTTTAGCTTGGTGCCACGACGTTTGCGGTCTGTATATGGAGCAATCTGGCAACCCAGCCTTGATGGGGGCTGCGCTGGATGAACACGCCTGTGGCAATACCTTAGGCGGTACCGCCCTCTCGAACCCTATGAAAACGTTCGCTGGCATTGAAAAAATGCTGTTGCGTGCCAAGCGCGTGCCTGGTGGTTATCGCGTCAGTGGCGCCTTGCCGTGGGTCAGTCATATTGGTCGTGGGCAATATTGTGGCGCGATTGCCGGTGTGTATCTCGACGATGGTACGACCTCGCATGAAATTATGTTCTTGCTGCGCTGTACAGAGGACGTGGTGCTCAGGCAATGTCCTGAATTTTCCGGTATGGAGGGCACGAGCACCTGGGGAATTCGTTTAGACGATTATTTTGTCAGCGAAGACTCTTTGATCGCCGACCCCGCTAAGCCGTTTATCGCACGAGTCCGTGCTGCGTTCGTGTTGCTTCAAACCGGTTGGGCGCTTGGGGTCACACAGGGCAGCATTGAGTCGATGCTTGAAGTAGAGCCCTTGCTTGGACATGTGAACAAGTTTTTAGATAATCGCCCAGATCAATTGCAGGCTGAACTCGATGATTTAAGTGAGCGCATTCAAACGCTTGCCTTGACGCCTTACGACGGTAGTGTCGATTACGTCATCAGTGTGTTGGATGCGCGTGCGCAGAGCGCAGAGCTTTCACTGCGAGCGTCTCAATCTGGTTTGTTGCATCAGGGTGCGCGCGGCTACATGATGAACACAGCGCCGCAACGTCGCATTCGTGAGGCTCACTTTGTAGCGATTGTTACCCCCGCGATCAAGCACTTACGCTGGGAGATGGCTCGCTTGTCTAAGCAGGTGTTGCCTGCATGACGCAAGATCAGGCCTGGAAGCAGTTTATTTGTCGCGCCTGTGGTCTGATTTACGACGAGCAACTTGGCGACCCCGACAGTGGTATCGCTGCAGGCACACGGTTCGCGGATATTCCTGACGACTGGGTGTGCCCGTTGTGTGGTGTGGTGAAAGCCGACTTTGAGCCCTATGATGCGTTGAGCGTCACGTCTCAAGCGGCTAGCCCATCTCTGCACCTCGCTCGGGGTGTCGGTGTTGTTATTGTTGGCGGCGGACAGGCTGGGTGGGCTGCTGCCGAGGCAGTGCGTGCCCTAGATGCCTTGGTTCCAATTACGATGGTGACAGCCTGCGAAGGCGATCGGTACCTTAAGCCTGAGCTCTCGATTGCGCTGCGTCGTCAGTCAAGTCGTGCATCACTGGTGCGCGAAACTGGCGTCGCGAGTGCTGCTCGCCTTGGCGTGCGTCTCATGAGCGAAACCTTTGCAGTGGGTTTGTCACCCGCTTTGCACCAACTGCGCACGACGCGAGGTCATTTGCAGTACACCTCATTAATCTTGGCCCAAGGGGCGCGTCCAGCGTTACCTGACGTGCTGCCGGCGCATCTGTGCTGGCGAGTCAATGACTTGGACGCTTGGGTCAGGTTAAAGGCTCATCTGGGGGATCAACCCAAGCGCATTGTCATCATCGGGGCCGGGATGGTGGGGTGCGAACTAGCAGACGATTTCATGACGGCTGGGCACCAGGTCACGTTGCTTGATGTGCAAAAAGCGCCGTTGGCGGCTTTGCTGCCAGCGCAGGCGTCCGAGCGTTTGCGTGCGGCACTCACCGGCGCTGGCGTAACATTTTTGGGCGCCACGCGGGTGGCGGGCGTGACTGAGCGCGAGCAGGGAATCAAAACGGTGTCGCTTGTCGATGCACCACCAATCGAATGCGACGAGGTCGTGGCCGCAACGGGTCTGATCACCGACACTCGCCTGGCGCTCGCTGCAAAATTGGCGACTGATCGAGGTATTGTTGTTGATCCACTGACACTACAGACGAGTGCCGCCGATGTGTACGCGCTTGGAGACTGTGTCAGCATCAATGGCATGCCTTGTCGCTTTATTGAGCCGATTTCAAAGCAGGCCCATGCGATCGCGAGCACGATCACAGGGCATGGTGATGCTTCTTATAAGCACAGCCCCCCAGTGATCCGTTTGAAAACGCATTCCTTACCAGTCGTACTGCATGGTAGTCCCGTTTTACATGGCCAATGGCGCGTCGTGTCAGACACAACGAAACAGCTCAAAATGGCTCAACAAGTTGACGGCGTTGATTGTTGTACGCTTGAACTAGGCTAACGAACAAGGCCAAGGCCTTGCTTGATCCCGCCAAAATACGGCTTTGCGAAAGCGATCAAATTGAGTATCTTAGGGTATGCTAAGAAGGGCTGCATTCGCATTGCCCTCGCGCATTGCGCGAGGATGCCTTTCAGATCGCGTAAATAGAACAAACGGAGACCTGCCATGAGATTTAGTATTCAACACGCTAAAGACAAGCCTTTTTCACATGATGGCTTGCGCGAGTATTTTGATTATCGCGACCTAGGGATTTATGACTCGACCGATAAAAAGGTCGTTGCGCATGTGATTCGCGCCAGTAAAGGCAGCAACGCGCACGGTGATTGGCACTGCCATGAAGTTGAGTTTCAGTTTGTCTTTGTTTTAAAAGGCTGGGCAATTTTTGAATATGAAGGCCACGGTACCCACAAGCTTGAGGCTGGTACTTGTGTGCATCAGGCCCCTGGGATTCGCCATCGTGAAATCGAGCACTCTGACGACTTTGAAACGCTTGAGTTAATTTTGCCAGGCGATTTCAAAACAGTTCAGCTGCCTTAGGTTGAAGCTCTTTTAGGTCGACGGACTCAGCTACTTGAATGCTTCGTCAAAGTGCATGTCTCGGCTGAAGAGGCGTGCACTTTCTTGATACCCTGCGACAGTTAGATGGATCAGATCTCGCGCCATGAGTGTTGGGTTTTTTTTGAGCCAGGCGTACGAGCCGCCGGGGCCACCCATTGCTCGTTGCCAATCCCAAAAGCCACAGCCGTAGCGTTGACCAACCGTTTGTTGACTGCGGCTGATCTGCTCATGAATGCGTGAGTAAACAAAAAGTTCTTTTGCAATCGCAGGTGCGTCCGCAACCTGTGATTGATCTTTTTTAGCGCTGACCTGTGGTTTATTTTTTCCAGAGCGGGCAACCAAGGTGCCGCGGTCAGTCGGGCCGAGCAAGATGCAGACGGCATTTGGATATATACGCCGTAAGTTTTCTAGGCTCGCCGTAAGATCATTTTTGTAGTGAACTGGATCAAAAGGTTTTTGATTGCCTTCGTTCGTGCCGTATTGAAGCAGCACCACATCGTAGGGGGCCTGATTGCCAAGCGCCTTAAAGTATGTGGGGTCAAGCCGTTTCCAGCCGCGCATGGTCGCACCTGGTATGGCTAAGGTGTCAAAATATAGCTGTGCTTGTTCAGCATAGGCGGGTACAAAGCCTTCGAGGCTGACCGAACCTCTGACGAGCCGTAACTTGAGTGTTGACACCAAACCACCTTCGGCTTGAATCTGTATCGCGCCGCGCTGATTGAGCTTAAGGTCTACTAATTGCTCAGGCAACTGATCAATCGTGATACCCAAAGTGGTGGGTGTTGCGTTCGCCGCGTACAGAATATCGAGCCCACGCAGATTAGGTTGCTGCCCCTGTATTCTGAAGTCAATCCATTGATAGCTATCGTTGATAGTCGACGTCAGGCGCGCCATGCCTCGTGAAAATTGCTCAACTCCTTGTCCACCGACATACGCGAGGTCGTATTTCCAACCTTGCCCCTGACATTGTTTTCGAAGTGGCAAGCGCACGCCACCACGCGCGAGTGTGGGCGGGATAAAAAGCGGTAGAACTTTTTCTTTTGGTAACTTCGCTGATTTAATCAGTTCTTCGGTAAAAAAATTCGCAGCAGCGTGACTATCGCCCCAAAGAGCAACGTTAAGCGGTCGTGATTTAGGTAGTGTTGCAAAAAGGTTAAGAGCCCCCTCGGTACTTGCTGTCTGTTGGGGCAAAGATTTAATAAGCTCAGCTAATAGTTCTTCGTCAGGGATTTCGTACAGGTCCTCAAGAGGAGTGGGGGGTGTTGCGGGACGCGGTGCTGGTTTGCTGATCAGGCATTGCAAGTCAGGGGCGGGTTGACCGGCCCGAACAGTCAGGTTTTGCGCGCGTAGAGTGTGAGCGGTGAAAAATAAAACTAGAGTGAGACACCCCGAGATCAACGAAATACGCAGTCTCTTGTGATCGTCTGAAAGGGCTTTCATGGTTTAGCTTGTTTCTTAATCAACTCATATAAACGCGCACTAATTAAACGTAAACCGGCTTGAGTGAAGTGAATGCCGTCATCTGCGCGAGTCATGACTTGCCCTTTGCCAGGTTCTTCGACAAATTTTTTAAAGGGCTCATCAAGTCCCCCTAAAAAATCTTCTGTTGAGAGGTAATCAAAATTGAATTGACCGGCCTGCTCTTTAAATATTTTATTTTGCACAATGGCGCCACGCTTAACGCGCTCTTCTTTCATGTTTGGCAGGCCGATCCAAATGACATGTACTTGTTGTTCTTTTGCAAATTGCATGACTTCGATGACGCGGTCGCGGTATTTTTCTTCCCATTCGGGTGTGCCAAAGGCATATCGCTTTGCGCCATCATAAATATCCCAAGGGTCGTTCGGCCCTAAAAATACCGCAACTAATTCGAATCCACGGGCGAGTGTCTCGTCTTTGATTTTTGTGGGCCAGTCAAAATACCGGCGCACTGTGAGCCCTGTGCTCTGTGCGCTGAGGTCTACGAAGACCCCCTTGGGATTTTCTTTACGTAGCTGATTGATGACTAAGGGTGCGACGCCTTGCATCATCGAATCGCCGGCAAACAGCACCTTCGGAAAAGTAACGGCTGCCGTCGCGACGTCGGCGCCAGCCCCAGCTACCTTGCCGGGGGTTGTAGGAGTGTTTGGTGTCGCAGTTAATGGCGCAGAAGAGGTCGTTGCGGTTACAGCAGCAGGAGCTGGAACAGCCGTAGGGGCGGGGGCAACAACCGTAGGAGTAGCCGAGGCGGGCGCTGCAGTAGCAGTCGAAGGCTTCATCGTAACAACAGCGGGCGCATCAGGAACGGGAGCAAGAACAGAAGCAGGAGCAGGAACAGGAACGGAAGCAGGAACGGAAACAGGAACAGGAACAGGGATAGCATCAGAAATAGGAACTGGAACAGAAGCAGGAACAGAAGCAGGAACAGAAGCAGGAACAGAAGCAGGAACAGAAGCAGGAACAGAAGCAGGAACAGAAGCAGGAACAGAAGCAGGTGCTGGAGCGACAACAGCTGTTGCGGTAACGATCGGAGCGGCGAGCGCCAGGCTCGCTGGGGCGGTTGTGCCTTTGTTTGTTTGCGTTGCAGCTGGCGTGGGGTTCAACTTTGCGGTTAATTTCGGTGCTGCAGGCTCGGCGTCACGGTGGGGGGGCGCTAAAAGCTGCGCTAGCTTGGCTGCGCCGAATTGTTGAGTGTGAGTGATGAGCGCATGCACCTGTCGCGATAAGGCGAAAGCTCGCTCTGGCAGGGCAGCGCTGAGCGCAATGTGATAGCGCGAGCTTAAGTAGCGATCAAACGAATCAAGCCACACTAGGGTGTTAAGAAGCACCGCGGCGACTAAAAGAAGGTAGAACGGGCGTTGGATTTTGCTCATTTCAAAATCGATAGTAAATAAAGCCTGGTACACCGCTTGGGCCCAGCACGATCGCAACAAAGGCAAGGGCGCTCACTAAAAGAGTGAGTGCAACCCACCTGAGCTCAGTGAGCCGCTGCACACAGGCTTGCTCGATACGTTGAGCCTGTGCACTTAATAAAAAGAAAATAATGATAAAGGCCGCAAGCAGGCCATGTTGAAATTCAGTTTTGCCTAAACCGTTGGCTAGTCCAGCGAGCAACTGCAAAGCAGCTTCATTATTGTCAGCTCTAAAAAATACCCAGGCCAACGCAACGTAAGACAGGGTGAAAATCCGCGCCATGATGACTGGCATCGCTTGATCTTTACCAAGTGCTTTGTCGTAGAGATTGATGAACACCACTCCGAGCCCGTGTAGAGTGCCCCAAACAATAAAAGTAGAATTTGCCCCGTGCCAGAGCCCGCTGATCACCATCGCCAGCAGAATATTGAACTGCGTGTGTACAAAACCCTTTCGGTTGCCACCCAACGGGATGTAGATGTAATCGCGAATAAAGCTTGAGAGCGAAATATGCCAATGCCGCCAAAACTCTTGCAGGTTGATTGCTAAATATGGTTGCTTGAAATTGATCGGAAGGCTGAACCCTAACATCAATGCAAGACCGGTGACAATCAAGGTATAGCCGGCAAAGTCTAAAAAAATCTGTAACGAATAGCCCGCGATGGCTGCAAGTGAGGTCACAAAAGTTTGTGCGTCTGGATACTTGAAGGCCTCATCGACAAACGTACCTGCGAGCCACGAGGCAAAGACCATTTTTTGAAAAAGGCCCAACAAAATGTAGTAAATCGCCTTGTGCGTTTGGCGCGGCAGTCCAACCTCTGTGCCGCCAAGTTGTGCAAAAAAATCACCAGCACGCATGATTGGCCCTGCAAATAAGGTGGGCCAAAAAGATAAAAATAAAAGTAGATGAACAAAAGAAGTGCGTGGTGGCTTAGTTTCGTACTGCCAGACCAAATAGGTAACCGCCTGGAAGGTAAAAAACGAAATACCTGCTGGAGCAACGATATCAATGATGGGTAGAAGCGCCTGCAGTCCTAAGTTGGGCATGAGCGCGGCGAGCGTCTGGCGCACAAACTCGTAATACTTGCTGGTCAGTAGCAACGTCAGGCTGACGAGCACGCTGATTGAAAACCAGAGTTTGCGACCAGGAGTGGTTTTACAGGATTGCACCCAATGGCCGGCTAGCCAGATATATGTGCTGAAGACCAGCAAGATACAGGCGAACTGCACCGACCAGGTCGCGTAGAGTGCATACCCCGAGATCGTTAAAAACCCGAGTTGAATTGAGCGGTGACGGCTCAGTGACCAGTATATGGGGAAGAAAATTAGGGCAATGAGTGCAAACTCGGGAGAGACAAAGCTCATGACAACCGAGCGGTATCGGGCTTAAAACAAAGGTAGGCACTCATGCTGGCGGAAGGGCTCATTGCAGAAAAATAGAAGAGCCTTGACGTTCAAGGCCTGTTGGCTAAATTTTAACTTACTATAAGGCCATACAATTTCATGACCCAGCCAGAGAGCATGACAGATTCCATTAGCAGGCCTTTTAACGCCATCCGTCGAAGACTGATCGTTGCCTGTGCGGCTTCAGGGGTCACCCTTCAGGCGTGCGCCCAGGCCACCAGCCCTACAAATTTGCCCTTGACGGATCCGGCCGGAGCGCGCCCGGCTGATGTAGAGGCGACGGTCGTCGATCCAAAAACAAAAAGGAAAATCAAGCTTAAGATTCGCTTGCCCCCCTTAGAAAAGCAGACGGCCCTGATTTTGTATTCTCCGGGACTGGGTAGCGGGGTCTCCAACGGGGCTGACTGGTGTGAGGCGTGGCGCAAAGCGGGCTACGTCGTTGTGACCCTGGCGCACCCCGTAACCGATGACAGTATCTGGAATACCACCAAGACCAGATCCTTAAAAATGACGATTGCCGAGGCCATTGCTTCGCCACAATATGCCTTGCGGGTGAACGACTGTAGTTTTGTATTGGATCACTTGCTGGGCTTGGCCTCGCTAAAGCCTTATTTTGCTAAGCCAGGTGAGGGCAAGACTGGCGCGAGTCGCCCCCGTATTGGCATTGCCGGACACTCTTATGGCGCGCTGACAGTGCAGTCAATCGCGGGTCAAGGCCAAGGAGGCAAGGGCTTGCTCGATCGTCGAATCGATGCTGCGATCGCCTTCTCGCCAAGTGCCATGTCGCAAGAGCGTGCCGCTGCGATGAGTCAGGTCAAAATCCCATTTTTTTGTGTCACCGGTGATCTTGACGCTTATGTCACGTTTAAAGATGGGCAAGACTCGATACGTTTAGGGGTGCCCTTAAGTCAGCGTCAATGGGTCTATGGGCATTTGCCGAAAGGTAAGCGCCAAGAGCTCTTAGTCGCGCAGGCCGATCATATGACCTTCGCTGGCGAACCGATTGACGCTGAGCGCTTCAGTCGAGATGTTTCAGTATCTGAACAAAACAATCCAAAAACATGGGCCCGTATCAGTGACATGACGCTAGAGTTTTGGGAGTTTTATCTGACGGCCGAACTCAACGGATCACCTGAGAAGCGCAAGGCTTACATCGCTCGTATGCAGGCTTTGGCAGATCCGAAAGATCAGTTAAATTTCGATTAAGCTTAGGACATTAGCGTCGGCCTGCTGTGTGCGCTGACGAGTGAAAGTTCCCCCATACATTGAACAGTTCAATATTTAACAGTTCAATATTTAATAATTCAACAAGAGACGACAAATGAAAATTATTGTGCTTCCAGGAGACGGAATTGGTGCTGAAACTGTAGCGGTTGCAGTTGATGCGTTAGAGCATGTGTCTAAGCAGTTCAACTTGGGCTTAAAGTTAGAGCACGATATTGCTGGGCATGACAGTCTCAAGAAATATGGCACGACCATCCACGACGGTTTGATGGAATCGGTAAAAAATGCTGACGGCTTAATCTTGGGCCCAATGGCGACCTACGACTTCAAAGACGAATCAAAAGGCGAAATCAATCCATCCAAGTTCTTCAGAAAAGGGCTTGATCTGTTTGCAAATATTCGACCTGCAAAAACGTATCCTGGCAGTGGCACCACGTACAAGCCGCTTGACTTGGTCGTGGTGCGCGAAAACACTGAAGGTTTTTATGCCGATCGAAATATCGAATCGGGCGGTAGCGAAATGTTGATTACACCAGACGTTGTTGTATCGCTGCGCCGTATTACACGTCAGTGCTGTGAGCGTATTGCTCGTTCTGCCTTTGAGTTGGCCATGACACGCAAAAAACATGTGACCATCGTACACAAGGCAAATGTATTGCGCATTGGCGATGGGATGTTTATTGATGCCTGCCACGCAGTGGCTAAAGAGTTTCCTGCTGTACAGGTCGACGATGTGATTGTTGACGCCATGATGGCTCATGTGGTGCGCGCCCCCGAGCGCTACGATGTGATTGTCACGACTAATATGTTTGGCGACATTCTGTCTGACCTCACAGCTGAGTTGGCTGGCAGTTTAGGCATGGCGGCCTCGATTAATGCAGGAACCCATTACGCCATGGCCCAAGCTGCACACGGCTCGGCGCCAGATATCGCCGGACAAAATATTGCCAATCCGTTTTCGCAAGTGTGTTCAGCTGCTATGTTGTTGACGTGGTACGGTCAGCGCGAGGGACGCCCAGAGTTTATTCAGGCTAGTCATGCCCTAGAGCAAGCGGTGACGCAAGCGATTGCTGCCAAAGAATCAACCCGTGATATGGGCGGCAAACTTGGCACAAAAGAAACTGGGCAGGCGTTGCTTAAACGACTCGCCGCCTGACGGGCGAAACAGCACGCGAGCTGAAATCAATAAACGGCTCGCTGCTAAAGCAGACACCCTGGCTTAGTATGCGGTCAACGCAAAGGCTGCGATCGCGTCTTGGATCGCCTCTTGTTCGCCAATCGCCGCGCTGGCTCGCAGTACGAGGTTGGGATGTTTAAGACGTGCTGTTTCAAGCAACGTAGGTAAGTCTTTACGTACGTGACTGCCTACGGCTAAAAATACCGGTATCACGGTAATCTGCTCAATCCCCGCGCTCACCATGTCATCAATCGCTTGGTCAAGTGTTGGTGTCATGCACTCAAGAAATGCCAGGCTTGCTGGCGAGTCGCTGAGAGTTTGCATTTTTTTTAGAATGCCTTCGAACGGCACGCGCCATTGTGGGTCTCGTGACCCATGGGCAAAAAGAATCGTACCGGTCGTTGCAGTGAGGGGCATGAGAAGAACTATAAAAAGTTAAGCAGCAGCGCTGAAGTGATGTAACTGCCCAGCCGCCTGAAGAATATCGCCAATTAAAATGATCGCAGGGCTTGTCAGTTGCTCGGTCTCGATGGTTTCGCACATCGCTGAAAGATGCGTGCGCACCAACTTTTCATCAGAATATGTGGCAGATTTTATCAGGCCAACCGCCGTGTTTCCCGACATCCCAGAATTTAAAAGATTCTGCTGTATGACTGCGGCCCGTGTGAGTCCCATATAGATCACTAACGTCATCCCGCTTTCGGCCAAGGCGCGCCAGTTAGGCTGAGCCCCTTCGTCCTTAAGGTGACCTGTGACGAAGATCACGCCAGGTGAATGATGGCGGTGTGTGAGAGACACCCCAAAGGCAGAGGCGCCCGCGAGGCCTGCCGAAATCCCGTTGACGACAGTCACTTTGATCCTTTGGGCGTGCAAGGCCTCCATCTCTTCTCCCGCACGTCCAAAGATCAGGGGATCGCCGCCCTTCAAGCGCGCAACCTTTAAGCCTGAGAGCGCGGCGCGCATCATAATTTTTTCAATAAATGATTGTGGCGTTGAGTGACACCCCCCACGCTTACCCACATGAATAATGCGCGCCTGCGGATGGCAGTGGTCGAGAATGAGCGGGTTGACCAAGTCATCCACAAGAACGACATCAGCATGCCTTAAATACTTGACTGCCTTCAGCGTCAGCAGCTCGGGGTCACCCGGACCCGCACCTATCAGTGCGACTTCTCCAGGTGAAAAAAACAGAGAATCAATGGAAGTATTCATGGCAGTGGATCGACGAGAGCGTTAGGTACGATTCCGTAGGCGCGGTGTAAGACATTGACTTGGGCAACAAGGCTCAGTGGCAGGGTGCTAGGATCGAGCAGCATCTTGTGATAAAGAGCGGCGGTCGCGCCAGGCAGAATACTTTCGGACGATTCGCATGCCTCAGAAAAGTACTGTGCTTCGAGTACTTGCGTACGCTCGAGTCCTTTGAACCGCAAGTGCAACTCTGGTAAGCGTCGTGGACTGGCCACCGGCTCACCCTCATGGCCGCGCATGGTCGCTACGTTCTCTGAAAAATTCTTGTAAAAGCCTTCAAGTACGGCGGGATAAGCAGGATGAGTGTAGTTATTCAGTTGAAACGATTGGCTTTGAATCGGATTGATGACCTTCGCTAAGACATGTCCTGTGTTACGAACTCCTATGACTTGTCGTACTAAAAGAAGTCTGTGCAGGGCTGGGCAGAGCACACTCAGCGGACAGTAGACAAAAGATTGATGCTCAAGCAGCAGGGGCAATTCGTTTAAGGTCTTGGCAATGGGCCAACCCATTTCGATAAAGAGTTGCTCAGAACTGGTGCGTTGTAGTTCCTCGTGAGCACCATGAACCAATACAAAATATCCCCTATCGGCTAAAAGTTTTGCAAGCAAGGGGGTCAGCAGGCTGGTCTTACGTGCACCGTTGTAAGACGGCAAGAGCCACACCGGTTTGCTAAGAGTTAAGCTTGGTAAAAACGGACGTAAAGCCTCATAAAAACCAGAGAGCTCTTCTGCAGTTTCACCTTTGATACGCATTGCCATGCAGAACGCACCGAGTTCAAGCGATGAGGTCGCACTTGAAAGTATTAAGGTAAATAAATCTTTTGCCTCGGCGCGCGACAAATCACTCGCCCCTTTGCTGCCCCGTCCAATTTGCTTGAGATAGGCCTTAATCGACATGAGAGGTCACCATATTTTTGAGCTCAGGCAAACAAGAGCCGCAGTTGGTACCGCAGTCGAGCTTGGTTTGTAAAACCGCCAAGAGGTCCTCTGGGTCAGACGAGGCCGTTTGCCGCAAACATTGTGTAATGGATTGTTCTGACACATCAAAACAGTTACAGACGATTTTTCCGCGGGGGACGATCGGCTGTGGTGCAACTTTGCCGGGCGAAAGCAGCTTACGTCCAAGCGCTGAGATGTCAGTTAATGTTTCTAAGTACTGTTTGAGCCAAAGGCGTGCCTCAAGATCAACCATCGAGCCGGTCAGCATGACCTGCGATAATATTTTTCTCTCAGTGCCGTGCTCTATGGCTAAGAGTCGCTCGACAGACTTCCGTTGATCGCGATAAGCCATCACTGACTTCGCCTCTGTGGAGCGAGTGAAGCAAAATAACTCGCGTACGCGCTCAAGGAGTGCGGGCTCAAACGGCTCGAGATTTGCTAAGGTCAGGCTCACGCCTGTTTGGTGTCGGGCGTCATCCCGTCCAAATAACGTGGCGGTCGCAAACGTGCAGTGAGTAAACAGTTCCCGTAGCTGGATATGTAAGAGCAGTGCGGTGTCCTCATCAAACCACCCGAAGGCGCTCAAATGCCAGGGTAAGTTGGCTTTTGAAATCTTAATGGCAGAAAATTTTAGTTCGGGCTGTTCCGAGATTGGGTCGCGCGCGCCAATGGTCAGACTATTTACGCCTTGCCCAACGGTCTTGCCAGCTCGCCCCGATACAAACTCGGCTCCCCAGTGCATAGCGATGAACGCCTGAGAGCTTCGCAATCCCTTAGAAATTTGCACGGGTAAAACCTGCACGCCTCGACGCGACGTGACATACACCAACTCGCCCTCACTTAATTCAAGTCTCTGAGCATCGCCGGTCGAGATCTCGATGCTGGCCTCTGGCGCATGTGAAAATAAACGCGCGAGCGTTCCGGTACGGCTCATGCCATGCCATTGATCCCTGAGGCGGCCTGTCAGTAAACCAATCGGATAGCGCGCATCGGTGCGTTCGGCGGTCGCGCGATAGGGGGCCGTGATAAACCGTGCTTTGCCGCTCGGGGTTTGAAACACACCGTCTCCGTACAAACGAGTACGCCCATTGAGCGCGCCGATTGGGTAGGGCCATTGCGCAGGCCCTCGCGCCTCAAGGCGCGCGTAGCTTAGGCCACTAATGTCGAGATCGCGGCCGCGCGTGAGTGCCTGATGATCCTTCCAGATGGTTTGCGCGTCTATGTAGTCAAAGAGAGAGGTTGCCGTGACTCGGTGATCGTGAGCGAGTTTGATTTCAAGACGCTTGGCGATGTCGACGGCAATTTCCCAATCTTGTCGGGCCTGGCCAAACGGGGCAAGTGCTGGCCGTACCCGAGAAATGCAACGCTCAGAATTCGTGACGGTGCCGTCTTTTTCTGCCCAGGTCGTTGCGGGCAGCAGCACGTCTGCATAGGCGGTTGTGGCGGTGTGTGCGTATGCGTCCTGAACCACCACAAACTCTGCGTGTTGTAAGGCTTCGTGCACCAGGGTTTGATCGGGCAGCGACTGTGCCGGATTGGTGCAGACAATCCAGATCGCTTTAAGTTGTCCTGCGCGCAAGGCCTCAAACATCGGGATGGCAGTCAGCCCAGGCTTGGAGGGCACCTCGGGCACTCCCCAAAAATCAGCGACTTCTTGCCGGTGCGCCGGATTTTTCAAATCACGGTGGCCTGACAATAAGTTGGCCAGACCTCCTACCTCGCGTCCACCCATCGCATTAGGCTGACCTGTTAACGAGAAAGGCCCAGCTCCGGCTTTGCCAAGTTGCCCTGTGGCCAGGTGCAAATTGATAAGCGCAGTATTCTTATCGGTACCTGAGGTGGATTGATTTAATCCTTGACAGTACAGCGAGAGTGTTGCGGCTGAGGTTGCAAATAGCTTGGCAGCCGTGTGCAAATCTTGCTCTGAGATCGCGCAAATCTCAGCAACTGCTTTTGGGGTGTAGTCGCGCACAAGGTTCTTTAATTCATTAAACCCCTCGGTGTGTGCATTGATATATCGTTGGTCGACCCAGTTTTCCCAAAGCATCAGGTGCAGCATGCCGTGGTAAAGCGCAACATCAGTACCCGGCAAAATCTGAAGAAACAAGTCTGCCATCTGTGCAGTCTCGGTGTGCCTGGGATCCACAACAATCAGTTTGAGGTCTGGATTAAGCTCTCGTGCGGCTTCGATGCGTCTAAACAAAATCGGATGCGCGAAGGCGGTGTTCGATCCGGTAATAAAAATAACCTTCGCGTGTTCGATATCTGAGTAGCTACAAGGAGGCGCGTCGGCGCCAAAGCTCTGCTTATAGCCTGCGACAGCACTCGACATACACAGACGCGAATTGGTGTCGATATTATTGGTACCGATCAGGCCCTTCATCAATTTATTGAAGACGTAATAGTCTTCGGTTAGAAGTTGTCCCGACACATAGAGACCAACAGATTCTGGACCGTGCTCTTTAATAATGTCTGCGAAACGCTGTGCAACGTGCTCACTGGCCTCCTCCCAAGACACCTCTTCACGAGATGCATCTTTGGTCAGACGTCTTTCAGGAGTTTGGGCGCGTGTTTGCGCATAAATGTGTGGTTGTGCCGTAAGCCCCAGCGTTGAGCCTTTACTGCACAGTCGTCCGAAGTTTGCCGGATGCTCTGGATCACCCTCAACACTTTTGATCTCAACACGTCCGGCGACTGTTTCGGTGTGAATCAGCATGCCACAGCCTACGCCGCAGTAGCAGCAGGTGGTCTTGACGGTGCGCGGTTGAGAAGATATTTGCATTACAAAGCGGCCAGTTGATCGCGCCGAAGAAACACCTCGTCCGCGACACACTTCACGTCATAGCGCCGAGTGCAACCTTCGTCGGGTTCAAGGGCGCAACCGTTCGCTAAGTTGATATTCCAGGCGTGAATCGGGCAGGTCACGGCATGCCCGTGCACGATTCCCTGTGAAAGCGGACCACCCTTGTGGGGGCAGCGATCAAGGACCGCAAAGATAGTGTCGTCTGCAGCCTTAAAAATCGCGATAGGACCTGCTGCCGCTCCGGTCACAACGCGTGCGCCCAGCGACGGGATATCTTGCTGCTTGCTCACCAAGACCCATTGTTCTGAAGTTGTCATCTTGAGTCCCTTTAGGTCAATTGAGACAGCGCGATCGTTTCAAACTGCTTGAGGTCTACTCCCGCCGCTTCGAAATCCTTCCAGGGGTCTGGGGCGTCTTTCAAGGCAAAGAGCAGGCGTTCAAAGAGCGCAAGGCGACCGGGTGCATCTTGCAAAATCCGCGCCTTGATATAGTCCATGCCAACGCGTTGCACATAGTGCACGGTACGTTCAAGGTACCAACCCTCTTCACGATACAGTTGGATAAACGCGCCAGAATATTCTTTGACCTCATCATCCGTTTTAAGCTTGCACAAAAACTCAGCGACTTCGGTTTTGATGCCGCCGTTACCAGCGATGTAGATTTCCCAGCCTGAGTCCACCCCAATGACTCCAACGTCTTTAATGCCAGCCTCGGCGCAGTTGCGCGGACAACCCGAGACCGCCAGCTTGACCTTATGGGGGGCGTACATACCAAAGAGCATTTTTTCAAGCCGTACGCCCATGTCCATTGAAAGCTGTGTACCAAAACGGCAGTGCTCAGAGCCGACGCAAGTCTTGACTGTACGAATCGATTTTCCATAGGCGTGCCCGGAAGGCATGCCCAAATCTTTCCAGACCTCAGGGAGATCTTCCTTTTTGATACCCAGCAAATCAATGCGTTGACCGCCTGTGACTTTAACTGTTGGTACATTGAACTTATCGGCGACATCGGCAATGCGTCTCAACTCTGAAGCATTGGTTAGCCCGCCCCACATCCTCGGGATCACTGAATAGGTGCCATCTTTCTGAATATTGGCGTGGGCACGCTCGTTGATGAAGCGTGATTGTGGATCATCTTTCGCTTCGTGCGGCCAGGTCGAGATCAGGTAATAGTTCAACGCTGGTCTGCAACTTGCGCAACCACTGGGCGTTCGCCAACCCATTTCAGAGCGGATCTGCGCTTGGTTCAGATACTTATTTTCACGTATCGCCACACGCACCGCATCATGAGAGTGATCGGTGCACGCGCACATGGCTTTTTTCTTGGGCGTTTCTGAATAGCTGGTACCCAGGCAGTTCATTAAAATTTGCTCGACCAACCCTGTACAAGATCCGCAAGACGCGCTGGCTTTAGTGCACTTGCGTACATCCTCAAGGGTGAAGAGCCCTTGATCTTTGATCGCTCTGACGATCTTGCCTTTGTTGACGCCATTGCAACCGCAAACTTCATCGGCGTCGAGCATCGCCGCGGCTTTGTTGTGGCCCTCGTGGCCAACGTCGCCGATATTGCTTTCACCAAAAATTAACGTATCCCGAATACTTGCAATATTTTTTTCTTCGCGTAAAAGCTTAAAGTACCAGGTGCCGTCAGCTGTATCACCGTACATGCAGGCACCCACCAGTTGATCATTTTTGACGACCAGCTTTTTATAAACACCTGCAAGTGGGTCAGACAATGTGATCTCTTCGCAGCCTTCACCCCCCATGAACTCGCCAGCTGAAAACAAATCAATGCCAGTGACTTTGAGTTTGGTTGAGGTCACCGAGCCGCTGTAGCGAGCGATGCCGTATTCAGCCAAATGGTTGGCGCAGACTTTAGCCTGTTCAAATAATGGTGCGACTAGACCATAGACTGAACCACGGTGATTGACGCACTCACCGACCGCGTAGATCAATGGGTCAAACGTTTGCATGGTGTCGTTGACAATGATGCCGCGCGAGCAATGAATATTGGCAGCCTCGGCCAGCGCCGTGTTGGGGCGAATGCCCGCAGCCATCACAACTAAATCAGCCGCAATGGTTTCGCCGTCTTTGAAGCGGACCGCTGCGACGCGAGTCCCTTCGGCGTTGGGCAATAGTGCTTCTGTTTGTGTCTTAAGCTTGAAGTGAATGCCGCGATCTTCCAGACTTTTTTGTAAAAGATTCGAGGCGACTGGATCTAACTGACGCTCCATCAACCAATCCATTAAGTGCACAACCGTGACCTTCATGCCTCGCACGCGTAAGCCATTCGCGGCTTCTAAGCCTAGCAAGCCACCACCGATGACGACTGCGTGTTGATGCGAGGCGGCCGTGGCAATCATCTCGTTGGTATCTTTGATATCGCGGTAGGCGATGACACCTGGTAGCTCTTTGCCGGGCACTGGAAGAATAAAGGGCAGTGATCCTGTGGCCAGCAAGAGGCGATCGTAGCGTTCGACGGTGCCGTCCGCAGCCTTTACCTCACGCGCCACGCGATCGATTTCAACGACTGTTTTGTCGAGATGAAGACGAATATTATTGTCGGCGTACCATTGCAAATCATTCAAAATGATTTGCTCGACGTTCTGTTCGCCGGATAGTACCGGTGAAAGCAAAATTCGGTTGTAGTTTGGATAAGGTTCGCTCCCAAACACTGTGATGTCGTATAAGTCGGGTGCGAGCTTGAGCAGTTCTTCAAGCGTGCGCACGCCTGCCATACCGTTGCCCACTAATACCAGTTTCATTTTTTTCATGATGATTCTTAAGCCTTTGCAGGTGCAGGGTGGCCTTGCTTGCGATATAAAAAGTCGATGACTGCGGTGCGGTAATCAAGGTATTGAGTGCTATGCGCTAACGCAACCCGATCGCGCGGGCGTTCGAGTTCGACTGATAAGATTTCACCGATACGCGCCGCGGGCCCATTGGTCATCATCACAATCCGATCCGATAGCAAAACGGCCTCGTCGACATCGTGCGTCACCATGACGGCCGTGCTGTTTTTAGACGCCATGATTTTGATCAGTTCGTCTTGCAAATTTGCACGTGTCAAAGCGTCGAGTGCACCAAAGGGCTCGTCAAGCAGCAATACTTGTGGCTCCATAGCCAGGGCGCGCGCGATACCAACACGCTGTTTCATGCCGCCTGATACCTCATGCGGCATTTTGTGTTGTGAGGCAGTCAAGCCCACTAAAGCCATCACTTCTTCAGTGCGTTCTTTCAACTGAGCGTTGGTTTCAGTGGCCGCAAAGACTCGCTCGACACCAAGATAAACGTTTTCAAAGCAAGATAGCCACGGCAGAAGTGAATGGTTTTGAAAGACCACCGCTCGGTTCGGGCCAGGCCCTGCAATTTCACGACCCGCACAGATCAGGCGACCCTCGGTTGGTAGCGTGAGGCCAGCGATCAAATTGAGCAGGGTTGATTTGCCGCAACCCGAGTGCCCGATCAAGGTGATAAATTCACCTTGCCTGACGCTCAGATTGATATCCTTGAGCGCAATAAAAGGCCCTTTTTTTGTCTTAAACGTTTGCTGAACATCTTCAACCAGCAAGTAGCGCTCTAGTGTGCTTGGCTTCATGGTCAGCCTGTGATGTGTGAGGCAAGCGTGTTTGGATTCATGGCTCGCCTGCTATTCATAAGAGAAACGTTTTGCGATGGCGATCATGCAATACTCAAGCAAGAGCCCCACAATACCGATCACAAAAATTGCGATGATGATATTTTCAACTTTGAGGTTGTTCCATTCATCCCAAAGCCAAAATCCAATACCCACGCCACCGGTGAGCATCTCGGCCGCGACGATCACCAACCATGCGGTGCCGATCGATAAGCGCACACCAGTCAACATATAGGGCAAGGTCGCTGGAAACAAAATCTTGGTAAAGACTTTCCACTCTGAAAGATTTAATACGCGTGCAATGTTGATATAGTCTTGCGGGATTTTGCTTACGCCGACCGCAGTGTTGATCACCATGGGCCAGATCGAACAAATAAAGATGCACCAGATTGCTGCTGGGTTCGCGGCCTTAAACAACAGCAGGCCGATTGGTAGCCAAGCCAGGGGCGACACTGGACGTAATAAGCTGATGATTGGCGAGGTCATCGCTTGAAATAAGCGAAAGCGTCCGATCAAGAAGCCTACCGGTATACCAATAGCGGCCGCCAGACCAAAACCTAAACCAACCCTGCGTAGCGAAGATAGGATGTTCCAACCGATCCCCTGGTCATTGGGGCCGTTTGAATAAAACGGATCAGCAAAGAGTTTGACCGCTGCCGCAAAGGTAAAAGCAGGCGAGGGGATCTGCTCGATGCTGCGATGGATCGCCTCCCAGATTAATAAGAAAACAATAAAACCAAGCGCCCCTAACAGGGCAGGCACGAACGGGTCGAGCAGGCGCACGAACTGCTCTCTGAGCGCCAGACGTTTTTGTTCGCGTCGGCGCAGAGCTTCGCTCTCAAGCTGTTGCTCAAGGGCGAGTTCGGCGATGCTTTTAGTTTGGCCTTCGCTCATCATGCTAGCCTTTGATGGCAAAGCTGTCAGCGTAAGCAACTGGGTCGCTACCGTCCCAGACTTTACCGTCCAGCAAGGTAGAGGTGCGCATCTCTGATGCCGGCAACGGCGTGCCCGTCAGTGTCGCCGCCTGTTTGTACACATCGATACGATTGACCTTCTTGGCCACAGCCAGATAATCTGGATGTTCTTTAAGCAGCCCCCAGCGTTTGTGTTGCGTCAAAAACCATATCCCGTCCGAAAGGTAAGGAAAGTTGACCAGACCATTGTTGTAGAACTTCATGTAATCCGGGTCATCCCATTTTTTGCCAATGCCGTTGTCGTATTGACCTAAGATTCGACCCAAAATCACGTCAACTTCTGTGTTGACATACGATTTTGCTGCGATCGTTTCTGCAGTTTTGGTTCGACTCTCTTTTGACGAATCGATAAACTTCGAGGCCTCAAGCACGGCCGCCGTCATCGCGCGTGCGGTGTTTGGGTAGCGCTCTACGAACTCAGCGGTCGTGCCTAAGACTTTTTCAGGGTGGTCTTTCCAGATGGCCTGACTGGTGATGGTGGTGAAGCCGATTTTGTCCGCAATCGCTCGTGCGTGCCATGGCTCTCCGACGCAATAGCCATCCATATTGCCAACCCGCATGTTGGCTACCATTTGCGGTGGCGGCACGGTGATGACCTTGGTATCTTTCATCGGGTTGATGCCATTGGCGGCTAGCCAGTAATACAGCCACATTGCATGGGTGCCGGTTGGAAAAGTTTGCGCGAAGGTGTACTCGCGCTTCTCCTTCTCCATTAAAGTTTTTAACGAGGCGCCATCGGTGACACCCTTTTCGAACAGCTTACGCGATAGGGTGATCCCTTGACCGTTATTGTTCAAGGTCATCAAGATCGACATATCTTTTTTAGGTCCACCGATACCTAATTGCACCCCATAGATCAGGCCGTACAGCACATGGGCTGCATCGAGCTCTCCATTAATTAATTTGTCTCGAACGCTGGGCCAAGACGCCTCTTTTGAGGGCGTGATTTTTAAGCCGTATTTCTTGTCAAACCCCATCTCTGAGGCCATCACTACCGAGGCGCAGTCAGTCAAGGGGATAAAGCCGATTTTGATATCGGTTTTTTCAGGTGCGTCGCTGCCTGCAGCCCAGGCGCCGGCTTTGACCAAGGGATCGACTAAGGCCATTAAACTTGCGCCCGCCAACATTTTGGTCGACGTTGTTAAGACTTTGCGGCGACTCGAATTGATCGCAACTTGAGTGGTTGATTTGCTACTCATCATTGACTCCTGGGCTTGTGGTTAAGCGTACAAGAGGGTCAAAGCAAGTAGTGTGCCAACTGAGCGTTAGGCGCTTGCTGCGCCCATTCATGATGGGATCGCTGCAATGAAATGAAACTAAGCCGCACTTGCGTGGTGCATCTGAAAGCACAGCACCATGATGGTGCTGTGCTAAGCGCCCGTCTCAAAAAAAGCGTTGCAATCTATTGATTTATCACGATGTTGGCAGCTTTGCCAATTGCCTTTGAGGTTGCAAAATCTTTGGCAACATATTGTTCAAACGCAGCACGGTCAAGCGTCATGATGTCGACCCCAAGGCTGCTAAAGCGGTCTTGCACCGCCTTTTGGCTGAGCGCTTGTTTGAGCGCAGCATTTAATTTGTTGATGACTGCAACGGGCATCCCAACAGGGCCAAACAAGCCTGTAAACGTCACAATATCAACATCTTTAGCGCCCAGTTCCTGAAACGTGGGTACGTCAGGCAACAACGCAGAACGCGCGTTACCGCTTTGTGCGATTGCGATCAGTGTGCCATTTTTGATATGCCCGATCGAGGCGATGAGTTGATCTAGGATGCTATCAATTTGACCGCCTACAGCATCGTTTAGCGCTGGGCCGCTACCTTTGTAAGGGATGTGAGTCAGTTTGAGTTGCATTTTCAGCGCTAACAGTTCGAGCGCGAGGTGTTGGCTTGAACCGTTGCCCGCCGACCCAATCGAGACCGTCGAGTTTGCAGCTTTGGCTTTGGCTGTAAAGTCGGCAAAGGTTTTGAGTTGCCCTTTGGCTGACACGCTCAGTACCATCGCCGCCTCATGAATCGGACCGATTGCGATGAGGTCTTTGGTAGGGTCGTAAGGTGCTTTCTGATCGAGTGCGGGCCCGACCGCGATCGAGCCGCTCGAGCCAAGCAATAAGGTATAGCCATCGGGGGTGGCTCGCACAACGCCCATGGTTCCGATAAAGCCCCCAGCCCCTGGCTTGTTTTCAACTACGACTTGCTGGCCTAAGATTTCTGATAAGGCCGGCGCAACCGTGCGGGCGGTGATGTCGACGTTACCCCCGGGCGCCCAAGGTACGACGATTTTGATAGGCTGACGCGGGTAATCTTGGGCGTGGGCTGTCAAGCCTAAGGTGCTCAGATACAAAGCGGTTAACAGGCCCAAAACAGGCAGCATTTTGAATCTTTTCATGGGGGTCTCCGGCGCAATGCCTCGGCAAAGGTATGCGCTCATGTTATCTATGGCTTAGACTTATGATTGTACGTGGTTAGAACAAGCGAGCAACCGCACAAGCACCCCAAGATAAGGAAGCATTTTGAACACACTCAATGAGACGGCCCAAGGGGTCTACCTAATCACCGTTACCCCTTTTAAAGACAATGGCGAGCTTGATCTGCCGAGCACCGATCGAATGGTGGATTTTTGCCTCGAGCGCGGTGTGACCGGTCTGACGGTTTTAGGGATTATGGGCGAAGCGACCAAGCTGACTGCAGAAGAGTCTCGGCTGTTTGTGCGGCAGGTGCTCGCTAGGGTGCAAGGTAAAGTGCCGGTGGTGGTCGGGGCCTCAGCGCCCGGGTTCGCACCGATGGGTGAACTGACCAAAAGCGTGATGGATATGGGGGCGGCGGGCGTGATGGTGGCACCCCCATCTACGGTGCGCACAGACGATCAAATCAGCAGCTATTTTGAGATGGTTAACGAAACCCTCGGCCCAGATGTGCCTTGGGTGCTGCAAGACCATCCGGTTTCAACGACTGTGCAGATGTCGACAGCGGTCGTACTTAAAATTCTTAAAAATTCGCCGCAATGTGTCATGCTTAAGCACGAAGACTGGCCGGGTCTGGCTAAGCTCAGTGCGATCTGCGCGGCGATGCAAAAAGGCGAATTGCGCAAAATCTCGATCTTGACAGGCAATGGCGGCGGGCTGTTTTTGCCTGAAGAACTGGTGCGTGGCGCGAACGGTGCCATGACCGGCTTCGCATATCCTGAAATGATGGTTGATGTCTGTGCCGCCTACGCGGCGGGCAACGTCGAGCGTGCCTTTGATATTTTTGATGCTTACCTGCCGTTGGCCAAGTACGAGCAGCAGGGCGGTATTGGTTTGGCGGTGCGCAAGCATATTCTGGCCGAGCGCGGTGCGATTGCTTCGGCGGCGATTCGCAAGCCTGGGCCAAAATTATCTGCGCTTGATATCGCCGACATTAAACGTTTGACAGCTCGACAAGAGAAAAAATTAAGCGCGTTAAAGTAAGCGCGTTCAAGTAAAAGTAAGCGGGTATCGAATGCTGCAGATTGTCGCTACATTGCCGCCCGACACCCGAGCTTGGCTTTATCCAACAGTCGCTACACCTACAGAGAGTACTCCGCCATGATTAACATGCAGCTTGACCCCAAAGTCATTGAAATCTTGTCAAAAATCTCGACCGCAACCTTGACAACTATTTTGCTGAAAAAAGGGTTGCGAAACGTTTGGATGCGTGGCACCAAACCGATTCGCGCGGGTCAGCCGCGCTTAGTTGCGCGTGCATTTACCTTGCGTTTTGTGCCGGCTCGCGAAGATCTGGCGACGCCCGAGTCTTGGTCGTCACCGATCTCAACGCGTGGTGCGATCGAAGACATGCCCGAAGGCTGTATTGCTGTGGTCGATTCAATGGGCGTGACCGATGCCGGAATTTTTGGCGATATCTTGTGTGCTCGGATGGCCAAGAAGAAAGTCGCAGCCCTGGTCACAGATGGTGTTGTGCGTGACCTATCTGGGGTCTTGGGCACTGGCTTGCCTGTGTGGTGCTCGGGTGCGGCAGCACCGCCGTCCGTGGCGGGCTTAACCTTCGTCGCCTGGCAGCAGCCAATCGGTTGCGGCGGTGTTGCAGTGTTTCCGGGTGATGTGGTCGTGGTGGACGACGATGGTGCGGTCTTGATCCCTGCCGCTTTACTTGACGATGTTCTAGTCAGTGCCCAGGCTCAAGAAAATCTTGAAAACTGGATTATGGAGCAAGTGCAAAAGGGCCACGCCTTGCCTGGCTTATATCCACCTAACGCTGAAAACCTTGCTCGTTACAAGGCTGAAACAGGGCAAACATAAGCGTCAGTGCCCAATCTCTTGGGCGCGAGGCTTGATAGTTTGCCGCAGAAATAAGACCAAACCGATCGTCGCCACAGCCGCCGCCAGATATTGAAATGGGCGCGACTCATCAAAATCAAGGCGATCGGTTAACAACATATAAATGCACAGGGCGGCCCCAATGCTCGCAGTGCGCAGAGGCCACGCCTGAGGGGCTACAAAGCGAGTGGGGATGTGCTGCGACAGGGTGGCGCCTAGCAGGCCACTGAACAGCCCGATCGACATCCCAGCAAAGACATCGGCAGGCCAATGCGCACCGACCGCTACGCGCGCTAAGCCCGCGAGTGTGGCTAGCACAAACAGCCAGAGTCCAGACGTGCGACGCGCGGGCGGCAAGCTGAAATACAACGCTGTGGCTAGAGCGAAAGCCGTGAGCGTGTGGCCAGAGGGCATCGTCAGTGACGTCAACGGATTACCGACAATGTGAAAGCTCGTGGGATCAAGCACCGAAGCGGGTCGCGGAAATTGCAGACTCAGTTTGAGTGTGCGTGAGATCACACCAGCCAGCGCCCCGGCACATAGTGTTGCTAGCAGGGCTCGGGGGGCCAACACCAGCAGTGGGCAGAGTAGGGCAAAAACGCCCCAACCATTGCCCAGCATATTAAAAAACACCCAGAGCAAATCTGGCAGTTTTTGAGTATGCGTATTGATCAGTTTAAACAGAGAAATCGGCTCAATACTGAGTTCGACGATCCCCCAACACAGCAGCGGCAGCAGGCACCATAGCCAGTAAACGGGCTTGATCAAACGAGCCTGACCGGTATGCGTGGAAACTGCGTCAGGCTGATGCGTGTTAGGCATTCGCGCGAGCCGCAGCAAATTGAATACTCATTTTTTCAAGCACTTGGTCAACACTAATCGCGCGCATGCAGGCGTTATCCGAGCAGGGCGTCTTGCGATGATTGGCGGCGCTGACACAAGGCGAACACGCCAGTTGTGCCGTAATCGGTATCGACTTGCCAAGCGAGCCGTAAAGCGCCGGAGTTTCTGGGCCAAACAGGACGACGGTGTGCAAGCCCGTCACCGATGAAAAATGTCCGGGCCCCGAGTCGTTGGTGACCATCACATCGGCTAGTGTGTACAGTGCAGGCAGCTCGGCAAACGAGACTTGACCTGCAAAATTCAAGGCGTTGGGCACATTAGCGCCCGCTCGAACGTTTTCAACATAAGCTTGCTCAGCAGGCGAGCCTGTAATCAAAATTAGACAGTCAGGCCATTTTTTTTGTAACGCAACAATCAATGCCGAAAAACTTTCAGGTGCCCAACGGCGCTGTACTAAAAGTTCGCTGGCGTTTGGATTGACCAGCAGCAACGGTTGTTGGCCCAGCGTAAACGGACGCTGCGCTTCGCGTGCCAAGCGCTCAATGCGCTCGAGGACGGCTTGTTTGTCACTGGGCTGGATCACCGCTTGTGCGATTTGAATCGAGGCATCGGTAATATGCACTTTGCTAAAGGGCTGTTCAGCTTTTGACGAAAAGGCGGCGTGAATCAAGGCCATAAAGTTTTTGGCGATGTGAATGTGGGGGTTGTAATGCACCTTGTGGGTCAGCATGTTGCCGCGCCACAGGCCCTCACCGTGAAAAATGTGATAACCGACACGCCGGCGTGCGCCACATAGGCCGGTTAACAGTGCTGTGAAGCGCGAGAACAATTCAAGATCAATCACGGTGTCGATGTTTCTTGCGCGCGCCTGAAACAGAAATTTGATCGTGTCGAGAACCAGGCTGACTAACGAGGAGGCGTCAATCGTAAAAATATTTGCCGCGGGCACCGTGTTAAGTAAGGTCAGGCTCGCCTTGTTACTTTTGAAAATCAGAAAAAAGATTTCGGCCCCCCGAGCCTGCGCGTCGCGCATGGCGGGGTCAACCAAAATTGCACTACCCATTTCTGACAGTTCAACGAACAACAGTTTTCGCGGTGTCGCAGCGGGCCCGGCGATTAATGTTTTGATCCAGTCAAACAGCATGACAAAGGGTGTGGCGAGTGCGCAAAGCGGCACGCCAACCCGATGGTCGATGGTGCGCATGGTGTCGACGCTTAGACTCATAAGCTTGGGCTCTTAACGTTTAGAAGCATAAAAAAATGAAGTGCTTGCGTTGTCACGGTGTGGCATGCCGCTGTTTGTTTGTGCTGGACGCGTCAGAGCGACGCCGACGCAGCAAGGACACTGCACCGGGTAAATAGGTTGCAAGGGTTACGATACCAAAGCTGACCGAAGCCAGGACGGTCACGCCACTGTCGACGCCCCACAACACGAGCGCCGCCGAAAGAGTGGCTTCGCGTAAGCCCCAGCCCGAAATACTGATGGGTAGCATCATCAATAGCCCTAGCGCGGGCAGACCCACCATCAAGGCTGCAAAGGGTGCATAGACACCAAAGGCACGCAGACAAAACCAGAAGGCGCATAGTGCCAAGGTGTGAGTCAGGACCGAAATGGTGAGTTGTACGGCGACTTGTGGCCAGCCAAACGCGGTGTCAACACCCTTAAGGGCCTGGCCCATACCTAGTTTGATGAGCAATGCTGAAATCAGGCTGCGGGTGCGTTGTACCTTCAGCAACGAGGCGCCGACGGCGGCCCCACCAAGCATTGCACCGAGAACCCAAGCACCAAGCGTAGGCCCCCAAGGTGCAATCATCGAGCCGCTCAAGAGCAAACCAAGCGCGCCGAGGATATTGTTGCCGACCAAACCTAAACCACGATCGAAGGCAACGCTTAGAAAACCAAGACGTAGCCGCGGTGGGGCGTTTTGCAGGTCGATTGGCTCATGACGCTCTTGACTAAGGGTGGGCTGCGTCGAGAGCACGTCGTTTTTTTGAGCGAGTCGGCTCGCTTGAACCGCACGGTAGCTATCGCCTCCGACCGTGCTGGGTAGGCCCTGGTTAATCAGGCCACCGGCAAAATAAAGGGTGATGTAGTCGGCGACTGGGTGATAGAGCCCAAGGCTGCGCAATACCCAGCCCCAACGCACCACCGCGAGTAGGTTCGCCGATACAAGCAGGGCAAGTGCGAGCACAAACCACAGTGGCTCAATCTCTATTTTGGTAGATCTGAGAGCCTCCCAATCGATATTGCGCGCAGCGAGCCATAAGAGCAACAGCGACAACACGACCCGTAGATAAGGCCACAGTGATTTCAAGGTGTTTTTCAATTCGGTTTACCTGAGTGAGTTGGTGTTTGCGCACCCCCCCAGTTACGGCAGTGATAAAAGCTAAAGTCAGAAATTAACCTACCCAGCCGCTCGATATTCAGTTGCTCAACCCGAGTGCATGACTCAAAACCGCCTGCTTGCAAGGGTAAATCAAAGGACATTTGTGACCAGTTTACAAAAATACTGTCCTGTCCTGTTGGGATTTGCCCAAACCACAGATCAAATTGGTCAAAGCGCGAGTCAAGCACAAAGACATCAAACGGGCGGGCATACCAGGCCATGCGGCTTGCGAGTGTCCAGTTTTTGACCGAAATCGACGGCACCTGCAGGCTGCTTGCCAAAGCACGTGCCTGTGAACCCGCAACATCCCAGCCCCACATGTCGGCGAGTGGATTCTTTTTGCCCAAGGCGTGTTGCTGACTGACACCTGGGATTCCAACAAAAAACAAGGCGACGAACGCAAGCGAGCAAATGATCGCCTGTGTGCGCACAAAAGCAATAATCCACTGGTGTTTGCCGCTACGCCAGTAGACGGCTAGCGCGTTGGCGGCGAAAGGGATCAGTGCCAGCCACGCCGGCCCGGTCCAGTGCGGCAGGCTGCCCCCGCCGCCAGACAGCCCTGCGGTCACCAAAAAGGGTAGCAAAAAAAACGAAAGTAGCCCAAGCGCCGGCCAGTTGCGACTGCTTGCCAACTGGCGCAGTACTAAATACCCACCAAGAAATAGCAGGGGCCCATAGGCAACGAGTTGTAAACCGAAAAAGCCCAAGAGGCGACGGGCTTGCCAATGACCGCCGCTGCCATGGTTGAGTTGATACACAAAAGACACCCACTCATGTTGCGCATTCCAGTAAAAAACGGGGGACACTAAAGCACAGGCAATCGTGAGCGCTAGCCAGGGGCCCGGGGTACGCAACCAACGCAAGCCCTGTGCGCAGCAGAGCGTCAAAATGAGTGCGGCCGCGGGCAGGATCGCCGTGTATTTCGAGAGGCCCGCAAGCCCTAACAACACGCCGGCCGTCAACCAAAGGCGCAACCGCGCCTGAGCGGTCTGCTTAGTGTGCGGCGTTGTACTTAACCTAAGTGAAACCTCCATGAGTAAAAGTGAGAGCACCATCAACAGCGTGTCGGGTAGCAAGCCGACACCCAAAACGTGCAGCAAAGGCGCGAGTAGGACGAGTGCCACAGCCCATAGGCCAGCGACCTCTTGGGTGTAGTGGTCTGTTTTCCAGGAAGGAACCAGCGCAGGCAATTGCTGGGCGATGCGTCGAGCACTCAGACACGCGGTAAGCCAAAGCGCTTGCGGGATCAGGCGCAGCAGGCTATCGGGCACACCGAGCGCAACCAAGGGCCATTGCAGCCAGCCGACTAACGGCGGGTGGTCAAAGTAGCTGAGGGCGAGCTTGTCGGCATAGAGCGCGTAGTGCGCTTCGTCGACCGAAAGCGTGAGCAAACCGCCAAATACCGCATGCAAGAAAAGCCCGAGCGCAAGAAGCGCCACCAGGCGCTGAGTCAAGGTTGTCGCACGAAGGCTTGCTGCGGCAGAAGAAAATAAATGCAATTCCGCACCCTAAGAAGTGCTCGCAGTATAGACGGGCGTCGAGCGGCGCAAGCGTTGTTCGGCACTCAAAATTTGCTCGGTTTGTTCGTCACACACACTTTGGACGCGCTGATGGCCCCCACTACGTTGCATCGACTTGCGCGTGCGTTGCATAATCGCCTCATAACCTTTCAGGAGAATCAAGTGAAGACACCCAGTTTTCGTCTGGACAACCGCCGGGCCCTTGTGACCGGCGGCAGTCGTGGTATTGGTCAGGCGGCTGTATTCGCTCTGGCCGAAGCCGGTGCACATGTGGTGGTTGCGGCTCGCAATGAAAGCGAAGTCAATGAGGTCTGTGAGCGTGTGCGGCAGGCCGGCGGGCAGGCAACGCCTTGGGTGGTGGATGTGACGCACTCGGCTGCTGTCAGCGAGGGTGTCGCCCGACTGGGCCCGTTTCAGATTCTGGTGAACAACGCGGGCACCAATCGCCCCACGCTTTTGACCGATATGCAAGATAGTGACCTGGATGCCGTCATGGCTCTAAACGTGAACGCAACCTTCTATGTCACGCGCGAAGTGGTCAAGGGGTTGCTCAAGGCTGGGTTGACCGGCAGCCTGATCAATGTCTCGTCACAGATGGGCCATGTGGGCGGGCCCAAGCGAACGGTATATTGCGCAAGCAAGCACGCAATCGAGGGGATGACGAAAGCGCTGGCCTGGGAGCTTGGTGCAGCGGGGATTCGCGTCAATACCTTGTGCCCAACATTTGTCGAGACGGATTTGACACGTCCGATGCTGGCTGACCTGGCATTTAAAGAGTTTGTC
>CAIZGG010000375.1 GCA_903932425.1 uncultured beta proteobacterium
CAAAAAAAATTACCTAAAAATTACTTTATCTTTTAGTGGGGACAGAGCTAAAAATTGCTTGCCCTCCCGGTAAAAGTAGTTGATGTCTCTAATGTCTCTATTTAGTTATAGGGATTTTTAGGGTGTCGCCCACTTTAATCGTGGTGTTGCTGAGCTGATTCAAGCGCTGAAGTGTCTGAACGCTCGTTTTATATTTCACTGCTAGTTTCGATAAGGTGTCACCTGCTTCAACCACGTGCTTATTCCATTGCGGTGTCGGCGCAGTGGGTGTTGGTGGTGTGACAGCGGGCACAGCCGGTACAGCCGGTACAGCTTGCTGGGTGGTAGAGGTGGTAGAGGCCGCGGCGGGTGCAACAACCACAGGCGCGGCAACGGCCGCAGGCGCACTAGTCGGAGCACTGACGGCTTGAGCCGCGCGCTCTTCGATAATCTTAGGCACATCCATGTACGGGGCAACAGGACGACCGGTGGTCCAACACTGACCCACTCGATCAGGCACACCAAACTTGCTACGAGCGATCGCTCCAGCCGAGGCCGTCGCCATTGTGGCTTCAGAAAGATGACTGTAGTCTTCTGCCAACTTTAACAAGGCCTGCTGGCCCGTGAAGTCGTAGCGAACCGTCACACTGCGAACCTCTTGCTCGTCAAGTTGCTCTTTTAAAGCTGGAAAATCTTCAGGTGTGAAAAGACGCTCGCCATCTTGAAATTCTTCGATGAATCGCGCCAGCCCCAAAACTCCAGGGTAACGGCGAGTCAGTAGCAAGTTATCAATTTTGATTTGCAAGGAGACGTCACCACAAAGGTCAGGCGACCACGTGATCGTGTCACTTGTTTGAATATTGAAGTTATTTAAAACAATTTCTTCATTGGCACACTGCAAGGTCAGTATCGCGGCAAAGGGTTTGACTTTAGCGCTCACGTTCACACCAATCGGTTTTCCTGCGATCGTCAGCTTGACCGATTTTCCCTTGGCGTTTTCAGCACGCTGATCTTTCACCAGTTGCCCAACCCTCAAGCCAACAGATTGGTTCAAGAACGGAATAAATTCCTGAGTAAACGGAAATTTATATGAAGCATTGTTCATATCCGCTGCGGCTGTGACAGCCTGAAATTCAGTACTTTTTTGTTGCAAAAACGGCTTAGATGGCCCCGCCGCAAACATCCAAACAGTCCCTTGCGGTCCGAATAATTGTTCGCTACTTTCTTTCGCAGTCACCGCTGTTTGCAAGCGCCAGAGCACGCTTTTCTCCCAGTCTTTTTGCAAGCCGCAAGATGCCTGCTCAGTGATATAACGAATCAAAAGTTGTAAGGGCCCACCCACCAAGGGCCACAGCACTGCATCGTCAGGGCTGTCGTAACCCGAACGTCTGCGAAACTCAGAAAAAGTCTCCTGCAGCGTCCGAAGTGTCGAGAGTTTCGTCGCGGGATCCAACCCATAAGAAAAGAAATCTGCAGCCATTTGCGAAGAACTACCCTCACCTTCTATTGCCCCAGCAACCGCAGTATCTAAGCCCGTAATAAATTTCTTGTAAGCATCAATCGTGCCTAGCGCTTGAGTCATTTGGCTTGAGGCCGGCGTAAGCGACCCAGTGCCAACAGAATCTTTAAGGGCTCGCCCGCCAATTTGGTTAATGACCCCAACGACGGTAGCCGTGCGACTCGTTAAACTTGCATTTTTTTGCGCTTCAACTCGCAACGATGTGAAGTCTCGAGAAAACTGCAGCCAGCCTAGATC
>CAIZGG010000376.1 GCA_903932425.1 uncultured beta proteobacterium
CCCGGCAGACACCAAAGAGTTTTCAATCAACATGTCAAACATGCGCCACTGGGCACCCCCCGTGCGCAAATACATCGACGAGTTACTCGCAGGAAAATCCGGAGTGCGCGGCAAAGACTTTAATATGCGCTGGATTGCCTCGATGGTCGCCGACGTTCATCGTTTGCTGACACGTGGCGGAATCTTTATGTACCCCTGGGATACCCGCGAGCCGAACAAGCCCGGAAAATTGCGGTTAATGGATGAAGCCAATCCAATGAGCATGTTGATCGAACCAGCTGGTGGCGCGGCCACCAATGGGGAACAACGTATTCTCGACATCCAACCAACCGCTTTGCATCAACGCGTGAGTGTCATACTCGGCTCAAAAAACGAAGTCGAACGCGTCACACGTTATCACCACGAGGCCAAAGCTTCATAGTTTCGGTGCGGCTTGCCTCGCAGATTCAGTGTCCTGCTGCTTCGTAGATTCACTGCGTCTTTGCCTTGTTGGTTCGCGGCTTCGTTCATTCGCGGCGTCCCAATTGAGCAAACGCTCGAACTTGCGTAAAACCAAAGCTTTTCTCGCTCTAGCAAAGCAAAGCCCCTTCGCGGCAAGAAGGGGCTTTGGCATCTACCTCACTAGAAGCACTGACAGCGCTCGAAGTACTAACAGTGCAGGCAGACTTTACTCAAGCGTGAAGACCGTTGCGCCAGTCGTTTGACGCGCTGCCAAGGCGGCATGCGCTTCTGCAGCTTGTTCGAGTGGATAGCGTTGATCGATACGCATCTTGATTTTCTTTTTCAGGACTAAACCAAACAACTCGTCAGCGGCTGCTTGCATTTTTTCTGGCGTACCAACGTGAGCAGCAAGCGAAGGACGGGTCACAAACAGCGAACCCTTTGCTGCCAAAATCCCTAAATTCACGCCATCTACTGCACCCGAAGCGTTACCGTAGCTCACCATCAAACCGCGCGGTTGCAGGCAATCAAGTGAAGTCATCCAGGTGTCTTTACCCACGCCGTCATACACCACTGGCACTTTTTTACCCTTGGTGAGTTCAAGCACGCGCTCGGCGACATTTTCTTTGGAGTAATCGATCACAGCCCATGCGCCATGCGCCTTGGCTAAAGCAGCTTTTTCAGGACTCGACACGGTACCAATCAGTTTGACACCCAGTGCTTTGGCCCATTGGCAAGCGATCAAACCAACACCACCGGCTGCCGCGTGAAACAGAATGGTTTCGCCGCCCTGCAAGCGATAGGTTTGACGAAACAGATATTGCACGGTCAAACCTTTGAGCATCATGGCGGCAGCTTCTTCGTAGCTGATGCCTTTAGGCAAGTGCACGACCTGTGCGGCGGGTACGTTGCGCGCCTGAGCGTAGGCACCAATTGGACTTTGACCATAGGCCACGCGATCGCCCTTTTTAAAACGCTTCGCTGCTTTCTTGCCAACGGCAATCACTTCTCCGGCGCCTTCGAAACCCAAACCACTAGGCTTTGCACTCGGATACAAGCCCGTGCGGAAATAAATGTCGATGAAATTCAGACCCGCTGCGTGTTGGCGAATAGTGATTTCGTTTTCACCAGGCGCTGGCACTTCGATTTCGACCAGCTTTAAGACTTCGGGGCCGCCGTTTTGTTCGAATTGGATGGCTTTCACTAGGTTGCTCATGGGTGCTCCAGGAAATGAGACTAACTGCTCAGAAAAGAGGTTTAAGGCTAAAACCGATATTTAAGCCCTGAGGACGAGAGTTTATCTTGCTGCCAAGGTAAAATGAACCTTTATCGTCAACAAATTTCAGGAAACCATGGCCGGACACAGTAAATGGGCCAATATCCAGCACCGAAAAGGTCGCCAGGATGCCAAACGCGGAAAACTCTGGACCAAAATTATCCGTGAAATCACGGTGGCCGCCCGTGCCGGGGGTGCCGACCCCGATGCCAATCCGCGTCTGCGCATGGTCTGGGATAAAGCCAATGCGGCAAACATGCCAAAAGACAATGTCCAACGCGCCATTGCAAAAGGCGTGGGCGGGGCCGACGGTTCAAACTATGACGAAATCCGTTATGAAGGTTATGGTATCGGCGGTGTAGCCGTCGTCGTCGATTGCATGACCGATAACCGCACGCGCACTGTTGCTGATGTCAGACACGCGTTCGCCAAGCACGGCGGCAACATGGGC
>CAIZGG010000377.1 GCA_903932425.1 uncultured beta proteobacterium
CACTAGATCGTGGAATGTAAAGCAGATGGAAGCAGAACGTCAGAATCAAATCTCTTCGCGTTTAATCGATTACGCGGCGCGCGAACGTGCGCTTCGGGGGTATCTTTGACTACGATGTCAAAGCTGAACGTCTGCATGTTGTTAACGCCGAACTAGAAGACCCAAACGTCTGGAACGACCCCAAACGCGCCCAAGAACTGGGTCGTGAAAAGAAGAACATCGAAGGTGTCGTCGACACCTTAAGCCAACTCGCACAAGCCATCACCGACTCGCTTGAACTCTTTGAGCTCGCAGCCAGTGACAGCGACGATGACACACTTGAGTCCATTGAGGCTGATGCCGCACAGTTTCAAGCCACACTTGAGGGCATGGAGTTTCGCCGGATGTTCTCAAACCCAGCCGATCCACTAAACTGCTTTTTAGATATCCAGGCAGGTGCTGGCGGAACTGAAGCGCAAGACTGGGCCTCGATGCTGCTGCGCCAATACCTGCGCTACGCCGAGCGCAAAGGCTTTAAAGCCGAACTTCTCGAAGAGTCTGAAGGCGAAGTGGCGGGGATCAAATCGGCCACTATCAAAATCGAAGGCGAATACGCCTTTGGCTTTTTACGCACAGAAAGCGGCGTGCATCGCCTAGTTCGCAAAAGCCCCTTTGATTCGTCGGGCGGTCGCCATACCTCGTTTGCCAGCGTATTTGTCTACCCCGAGGTCGATGATTCGATCGAAATCGACATCAACCCGGCCGACTTACGTATCGACACCTATCGTGCCAGCGGTGCCGGCGGACAGCACATTAACAAAACCGACTCGGCTGTGCGGATCACGCACATCCCCACCAATATTGTGGTGCAGTGCCAAAACGATCGCTCGCAACATCGCAACCGCGCCGAAGCCATGCAAATGTTGAAGTCGCGTTTATTTGAACTTGAAATGCGCAACCGCATGGCCGAGCAGCAAAAGATGGAAGACGCAAAAACAGACGTGGGTTGGGGTCATCAGATTCGTTCATATGTGCTCGACCAAAGCCGCATCAAAGATTTGCGCACCAACGTTGAAATTTCGAATACGCAAAAAGTCTTAGACGGTGATCTTGATCCGTTTATTCAGGCAAGCTTAAAACAAGGGGTTTAACAGATGACTCAACTCACCATTCTGACGGGCACCACACGCGGCTTGGGGGCCGTGATGGCAACCCAACTGGCACAAAGCGGCGAACACTTGGTGACGCTGTCGCGCGTGTCCTCTGAAGCATTGGCTGCCACCGCCAAAGCGCATGGCACGACCCTCACACAAATCAACGTTGACTTAGGTGACACCAAGGCACTTGAGCAGGCCGCGGCACAGCTCAAGCCCTTGCTGGTCACGCACACCAGCGTGCGTTTTATTCATAACGCCGGAGTAGTCACACCGATCGCTCAGTCGCAAGACCTGACTGACATCGCAGTGATCAATCAGGCCTTTCAAGTCAACATCACCTCAGCCATTTATCTGACGGCCTTTGTGCTGGCCGGTTCGACACAGGCCAGCGATTTGCGCGTGATGTTGATCTCGTCGGGCGCCGGTCGTAATCCCAGTTCAGGCTGGGGCGTGTACTGCTCCACCAAGGCTGCAATGGATCGCTATGCAGAAGTCGCACAGCTGGATCAAGGTAAACGTGCG
>CAIZGG010000378.1 GCA_903932425.1 uncultured beta proteobacterium
ACACGGCACCGGCCCTGGTCAATTTATTGCCCCGCACGGCATGGCCGTCGATAGTCATGGCGACATGTATGTGGGTGAAGTGGCCTACACGTCTTGGCCAGCTTCGTACCCCACCATTCAAAAGCCTGATTACGTTCGCTGTCTACAAAAATTTATTAAAGTCCCCTGACAAGCACACACCCGTCACAAAAAAGCGTTCACGCGTTGCAGTGCTTTCGGCGCGTGAGCATGAATCAATACTTGTTGCCACGCTGCGAACGATAGAAACCTGGCGGTTTTTTGTTTACAAACGCTTCTCTGGGCAAGTCACACACTTTTAAAGGATCGTCATGAATTTTTGTTTTTCACTTGCGCGCAGCGCTGTATTTTGGTTGCTTCTGGCCTTTAGCACTTCGGTTTTTGCGCAAGCCGACTATCCCAACAAACTTGTACGCATTATCCTGCCCTACGCACCTGGCGGCACAACGGATATGGTTGCACGCGCGGTCGCGCAACAGCTGGCTGTGAAGTGGGGTCAATCAGTAATCGTAGAAAATCGCCCAGGCGGCAATGGCAATATCGGCACAGCCGAAGCGGCCCGCGCAACCCCTGATGGCTACACACTACTGATGGCAACCTCAAGTCACGCGATCAATGCCTCGCTTTACAAGGGCTTGTCGTTTAACTTTGCCAAAGACTTCACGCCCTTATCAAACTTAGCCTTCGCGCCCTTGTTGCTGGTTGTGAATCCTTCATTAAAAGCCAATACCGTGAAAGAGTTTGCCGAGTATGTGCGGAAAAATCCTCAAAAATTGAATTATGGTTCGGGTGGCGTGGGTAGTGCCGCACACTTGGCAGGCGAACTATTTAATTCAGAGCTTGGTGCGCAAATGACGCACGTTGCGTATAAAGGCGGCACGCTTGCGACCAATGATCTTGTTGGTGGGCAAATTCAATTGATGTTTGCTAACTTGCCCGAGGCTATCGCGCAAGTAAAAGGCGCTCGACTCAAAGCGATCGCCGTCACGGGCGAGGCTCGTAACCCGCAAGCCCCTGAAGTACCGACCTTTGCTGAAAGCGGTTACCCACAAATTAATTTGAAATCTTGGTTTGGGCTCTTTGCGATTACCGGTACCCCACCCGCGATCGTAGCGAAACTGAGCAGCGACATTGCGGCTGTTGTTGCACAACCTGATATACAAAATAAATTTCGCGAATTTGGCACCGAACCCATCGGCAACAGTCAGGCTGCTTTTCAAACCTTTTTGGCGACTGATTTGCCTATGTGGGCTAAGCTAGTGCAACAATCTGGCGCCAAAGCAGAGTAATCGTTGCTGGCAGACTCGAGCAACACTCTCACCGACACACTCAGCAACAGTTGCTTACAGAGTTTTACAAATTTTGTCTTGAAATACGCGCTTCTCGAAAATTAAAATGACTGGGTTCACTCACCGGAGAAATTCATGGAAGCGCGTATCGTTCGACTAGAAACACTCATCCCAAATCTAGCCACTAAGCAAGACATTTCGCATCTAGAATGCGGCTTGTCTAAACTCGAAGTAAAAATATGCCAGCTTGACGGAAAACTATATCAACTTGAGGGAAAGATGCATCAGGCAATGTCTGCACTCGGCCTACGCTTGGTCGGCTGGATGACCACCGTGATGTTTGCTTCTTTCGCTGGTGTATTTTTTATCGCGCGCCACGTTCATTGAGCTAGGCGCAGTCAGCAGCGTGCCCTGCGCTGGGCACCTTGACTCACCGGCATGAAGACACGTGCAAGAAGCCCCCCCACCCAGAAACCTCGCTAAGACACACGTTCACGACTCACCCAACTTGCAGCCCAAAACGCCAAGGCAAATAAAATCGCAGTGCCGCACACTGCGATTAAAACAATATGATACGACTCACCCAACATCCACAAGCTCGCTGCAGCAACAGGGCCGACTGCTCGAGCAACCATTGTTGGTATAGTCAATAAACCATTCAAAGCTCCGTAAGCATGACGGCTTAACATTTCGGGCACAACCAAGCTGCGCACGATGGTGAAAATACCGTTCGCCAAACCGTAGCAGCCGATTAAGAGCGCCACCAGCCAAAATGCCGGTAGCTCAATACTTGCCAAAATTCCGAACACAAATGGAAAGGCGCAGGCCACGACCGAGCCCAAGATGCGCATCGGTGCGCGCGGGGCAAAATACGCAATCAAAATCCGCCCAAATACCTGTGCTGGGCCCAAGACAACAAGCGCTTGAACGACATCGGCCGTGCTCAAACCCTTCTCTTGCAAAATTGGATAGGCATGGAAAATAAATACGGTAAACATGATTGAGTACAGCGTCAGTGCCAGTAGCAGCAACCAAAAAATCGAATTTTTCAAGGCTGCTTTGACAACCGCATGATCGCGAGCTTTATTGTCATCGCGGGTTTGTGCAACAGTCGTATGCTCAAGATCGTACTTGGGCTGAATGCACAAAAAATAAATCGCGGACCACAACAGATTGACCAACGCGAGCACAAGCAGCGATTGGCGCCAACCGACGGTATCAAGCAAAAACTGCTCAAGCGGAATAAAAGCGGTGCTGGCAAAGCCACCCCACAAAGTAATCGTTGTGATGCGCGCACGCGCATTGGCCGCCCCCACTCTGCGTGCCATCACCGCAAAGGCCGGCTCGTACAGACACCCCGCCTGCAAAGCCCCAATCACAGCGCTCAGCAAATAAAAGCTGATTAACTGGTCGACACTTGACCACCACCACAACATACACGCAGCAGTCATTGAGGCGCCCGACATCACCCAGCGGCCATACCCCCTATCGATCGCTAGACCAACGGGATACGTAAAAACAGCAGTCACGAGCATGCTGATTGTTGCGCCAAAGAATATTTCAGACTTTGTCCAATGAAGCTCGGCGCCCATCGCCTGAGCAAGCAACGGAAAACTGTAATACAACGCCCCCCACGAACAGACTTGGCCGACACCGAGGATATTCGCCATCCAAAGCGACGACAGCTCTTTAGATTTCATTTGTTTACCCGTCAATGAGATGTTGGGCTGTCATAACTAGAGCCATAAAACTGGCAACATCGAGGCCAGCAACAATAGCGCCATCACCCAATTGAATATTTTTCGGCGTACTGGATCGCGCAACAACCGCTCAAGCCTCGTGCCCATCCACAGCCAGACACAAATACTGGGCAGGTTGACGATCGACACCAACAAACAACCCAAAAATACGAATAAGGGAGTTGCCTGTTGGGGCAGGTAATTGCTAGAGAAACTGACGGCGATCAGCCAAGCCTTTGGATTGACCCACTGAAACGCCAGTGCCCCCAAAAAACTCAGAGGGCGAGAGTGCTTGCCCTGCTGGCCCGCTGCTGGCAGCGGTTTGCTGGTTGCAACGCCCCACGCCAAGTAAACCAGATAGGCAAAGCCTAGCACCTTCATGAATTGATAAATAGACGGTACGGCCTGAAATAGGCTATTTAAGCCAAAGCCGATTGCCATGAGCATGACAAAAAAACCGATTGAGACACCCAGCACGTGGGGCACAGACCGTCTGAAGCCAAAATTCACGCCCGAAGCTAACAACATCATGTTGTTAGGCCCGGGCGTCAAAGAGGTTGCCAACGAAAACGTAGCAATCGAATAGATCAGGGCAGACTGCTCAGACATCAAGGACGCTTGGGTATCGCGGTTTTACAGTACCTTGCGAATGCGTTCGATCGCACGCTCGATGTTCTCGGCGCTGTTGGCGTACGAAAACCGTACGTAGCCCTCGCCCCACGCGCCAAAGCTGGTGCCCGAGATTGTGGCCACGCCGGCCTCGTTCAAGAAAAGATCTTGAGCCTGCCGCGAGGTTAAGCCAGTGCCACCCACATGAGGAAACGCATAAAATGCGCCCGCCGCGTCAGAACAGCGCACGCCAGGCAGGCTATTCAAGGCGTCAACGATCAAGGTGCGCCGCTGATTAAAGGCAACCATCATTTCGGCTACAGCATCTTGCGGGCCGGTTAAGGCGGCCAGGCCGGCAAATTGCGCCGAAGCGTTGACGCACGAGTGATCATTAATACACAAGCGCGTGACATGAGGGACTAAGCTTTCGGGCCACACCGCATAGCCTAAACGCCAACCGGTCATGGCGTAGGTCTTGCTCCAGCCATCAAGCATGATCAGACGGTCACGAATCTCAGGGTAATTGAGCAACGACACGTGCTCGCGCCCGCCATACAACATCTGGCTATAAATTTCGTCAGAGAGCAGTGCCACATCAGGATGTTTGGCCAAACCGGCGACGAGCTTATCAATCTCGGCTTTCGGCGTAACGCCGCCTGTTGGATTGGCTGGGCTATTAATAATAATCAAGCGCGTGGCTGGGGTAATTTGAGACAGCACAGCATCCGCATCAAACGCAAAATCTTTGTCTTCGCTCAAGGCGATTGGCACGGGTGTCGCACCACTGTATTTAATCAGCGACTCGTAAATCGGAAAGCCGGGATTCGGGTACATGATTTCAGCACCCGGCTCGCCAAACATCAAAATCGCAAAAAACATTGTTGGCTTGCCGCCAGGCACAATCACCACACAGTCTGGATCAACTTTGGCACCATGGCGACGCTCAAGATCCGCAGCAACGGCCTCGCGCACTTGGGGCAACCCGTTAGCAGGGGTATACCCATGATGGCCATCACGCAGGGCCTGAATGCCAGCCTCAACAATGTGCTTTGGGGTCTTAAAATCTGGCTGACCGATGCCGAGGTTAATAATGTCTTTACCCTGCGCAGCAAGCGCTTGCGCACGTGCCAAGATTTCAAAGGCAGATTCAGTACCAAGTCGCGACAAAGAGGCAGCAAGTTTTAACATTTAGGTTCCTATCGATCAGACTGCAAATTAAAAAATGCAGTGTACATCCCAATGCAATGCACAAAAAGTGACTCGACGTCTACGGGTTCGGCAACGCCCGTCTGAGAAAAGGGCAGTTGAACGTCAATTTGCCACTTAGGACAAACCGTTGGCCTTAGTTTCACTAATCCGTGGTGCTTGGGGGCCAGAACGCTTGCCGCACGTATTCAAGCTTGACCATCTCTTGGACAACGTGATCGAGCAAATGGTTATCAATGGATACCTTAGCATTACGAAAGCTCTTTAATTGTATGGCGCTAGAACTTTTAACTTAGGCGCCGTAGCCTACTCATTCACTGGCGGTTCATTGCGCCAAATATGACCTCAGGCGTCACAAACGCGTGCTACGGTTACGGTATAAGACGATTGCCGCTGCGCGAGGCTAACTATGAAACTGCTTATTAAATCAACGTTGCTGCTGCTGGCAGCGCTTGTGCAACTGGCGACTGCACAAACGTCGGCACCACAGGGCAGCCCTCTTGGCAGCACAAATAAAAACTTGGTTCTCTTGGTCAGCATCGACGGTTTCAGAAACGATTATCTTGAAAGAGGGATCACTCCAAACCTTTTAGCGTTGGCACAACAAGGTACGCTCGCTCGAAAATTTGAACCAGTATTTCCGACCATTACGTTTCCAAACCATTATGCGCTGGTAACTGGGCGCTATCCAGATCACAACGGGATGGTGAACAACACCATGTACGATCCTTCAAGAACTGAACAAGTATTCAGATTGTCAGATCGCAACGCGATTGAAAATCCGCTTTGGTGGGAAGAAGGCACGCCTCTTTGGGTCACGCTTAAAAAACAGGGCAAACTTTCCTCAACCATGTTTTGGGTAGGCTCCGAGTCGTTGAACCAAGGCATACAGCCTCACGACTGGTTGAGGTATGACAGCAATCTGAGCTCTTCAGACAGAACCAAACAACTGTTACGTTGGTTGAACCGCCAGGATCCCGAGCGCGCAGATTTTGCGACCTTATATTTTTCTGAAGTCGATTCTAAAGGACATGAATTTGGACCTGATAGCCCTGAGGTCAATGCCTCGATCGCCAGCGCTGATCGGGCAATCGGCGAGCTCGTGCAAGGGTTGCAGACTCAGGGCTTAGCCCAAAAAACAACGCTCATCGTGACTTCAGATCATGGCATGGCGCAGATCACACCTGAGCGTGCGGTTGATCTGTCTACGTACACCGAAGGGCTAGGGAGCGCAAAGATCCAATGGACGGGGCCTCTAGCGGGCTTTGAGGTTGGCCCAAGTGACAAGCCCGCTTTATTGAGCCGCTTAAAAAATAATACCAACATGGACTGTTGGGCCAAAGAAGACGTGCCCTCTAAATATCATTTTGGAACGCACCGGCGGGTGCCGCAAATTGTCTGTCTTGCAAAAGCAGGTTGGAGCACTGTGGCAAATCGGAGTCAAAAGGTGATTCCGGGGCAACATGGGCACGACCCGAGCGACCCAGCCATGCAAGGCTTGTTTATTATTCACGGCCCGCAAATAAAAAGTGCCCGATTAGAGACCGTCAGAAACATCGACGTTTACAACCTGCTGGTACGTTTGTTAAATGTCGTGGGCGAGAAAAGCGACGGCGAAGATACTTTGTACGATCTCGTGAAAAAGTAGGCCGACATCGTTTAAACGCGGAGTTGGTTACCTGGATGATGGTCGGGGCGAGAGGATTCGAACCTCCGACTCCTGCGTCCCGAACGCAGTACTCTACCGGGCTGAGCTACGCCCCGACAGGTGCGTGCTGAGAAAAATTCTAGCAAATTATTTTGGGCCGCAGCGTGACCGACGATACGGCTTGCAATGTGGGCCTCTCATCGCATGAAGAGAGGTTACTTTTTCAACCAGTCGATAATCTGCTGGCTCACCGCTTGCGGTTGCTCGCGATGTAAAAAATGACCGGCGTGATCGATTAATTTGAACGCGTATTCGTTTAAAAAATACTGCGACTGCTCTTGCATCAGTTCTGCACGCAAATCATCGGCGCCGCAAAGCGCCAGCGTTGGTACCGTGATGGCACGCGTCATCGCCTCTCGCAAGCCCGATAAAGACGGGTCTGCCTTTGATGAGTCAAACATCGCGCGATAGTAGGCAAGCGTCGCCGTCAACACTCCGGGCTGCTTAAGCGTCTCTTTAACCGACCGAATATGGTCCGCGTCTTGATATCCCTCTGTTGTCCAGTAGGTCCATAGATAGTCAATAAACGCCATGTCGTTTTCTAGCAGCGCTTTTTCTGGCAAATCAGCCAATTGAAAAAACCACCAATGAAACGACCGATGAATATGCTTGGGGTCAAGCAAGCTTTTGGTAACCTGCCCCGGATGAGGCACAGCCAGCAAGACAGCGCGCGACACCAGTTCTGGATGCGCAGCGAGCAAGCCGTACCCAATAATCGCCCCCCAGTCTTGCCCAACCAAGTGACAGGGTTTGCCGCCAGTTAAGGCACGGATTAACGCCACAACATCAGCGACATGCGTTGCTTTGTCAAAGAAGCCCCCCTCGGGGATGGCTGTCGGTAAATAACCCCGCAGATACGGCGCGACCACGCGATACCCCTGCGCTGCCAGCGCAGACATCTGATGGCTCCAGGTGAGTGCGTTGTCTGGAAACCCGTGCAGTAATAAGACTAGCGGCCCGGAACCCTGCTCGAGGTAGGCAAAATCCAGCCCATTCGCGTTGATACGATTCATAGTCACGACCTATTTTGCCCGCTAAATATTGTTGCCCGCTAGGTATGATTAACCAACAAGCGTCGCATGCTGGCCCTTTGCTTAACGATCGCGGCCAACCGCGAAGGAACAGAAATTGAGCAAGGCCTCGCGCGCCACTGAGGCCGGAAACGCCTCAAGTGCTTCACAGGCCATGTCAGCCTCGGCCACCGCACACTGCTGGGCATGCTCAAGGGCGCCTGTGTCGTGAATCGCTTGTGCGACCGCATCAAAATCAGCTTCGCCGTGCTCAATCGCCTGCCTTACTAGTTGTTTCTGTAAGTCAGTGCCCACTTCCAACACACGGATCAAAGGTAACGTTGGCTTACCTTCGCGCAAATCATCCCCTACGTTTTTCCCTAACGCGTTTACGTCACCGCTGTAATCTAGTACATCGTCAACCAGTTGAAAAGCCGTGCCGATATGCCGCCCGTAAGCGGCGGCGGCCTCACGTTGGGTCGCATTGGCGCCTGCCAGTACCGCCCCCGCCTCAGCGGCGGCCTCGAAAAGCTTGGCGGTCTTGAACCGCACCACTTGTAGGTATCGCGCTTCAGAGACGTCAGGATCATGCACATTGAGCAATTGCAGCACCTCGCCCTCGGCGATCACAGTGGTGGCGCCAGACATGATTTTCATGATGGGCATGCTATCAACATCCACCATCATCTCAAAGGCCCGCGAATACAGGTAGTCGCCCACCAGCACGCTGGCAGCGTTACCAAACACGGCATTCGCGGTGCTACGGCCGCGCCGCAGGTCAGATTCGTCGACAACGTCGTCATGCAACAGGGTCGCCGTATGAATAAATTCGACGACTGCGGCCATTAAATGATGGTGATCGCCTTGATAGCCCAGCGCCTGCGCCACCAGCAACAGCATGGCTGGGCGCATCCTCTTGCCCCCCGCTCCAATGATGTAATCGCCGATTGTTCGGATTAAAACCACGTCTGAGTCGAGCCGAGAGCGAATCACAGCATCAACGGCATTCATATCCCC
>CAIZGG010000379.1 GCA_903932425.1 uncultured beta proteobacterium
CGATGGCAGAGCAGTCTTCACTCGCACTAACCCCTCTCAAACCACTTAAAACAGGCGCAGGAGGCGAGATCATACCGCCAGCCTCACTTGGGTACCACGGGCTTGAAGATAGGCTCAAACAGCCTGATTTACTCGATGTCGATGTGACCATCAAGCGAACTCAATTGGCTGATGATGCTGGCGTCTTTGAGATGGCGATCGAGACAGCAGACAGTGTCAAGGCGAAAGGGTCAGTGCAGAAGATGCTCAGCCATCAGTTGGCGGGCGCCCATCATCACGCGATGAGACTGCTTGGCGAAGCGGACAAGCAACGTGATCCCATGATTAAGGCGAAGCTGATGAACACGAGCACAAGGTTGATGGAGGCTTTTTGCAAAGGCGCCCTCACGCTTCAGAAGCTGCAGATGGGGGCGAGCCAAATCGTGACGGTTCAGCATGTACAGATCAACGGCGGTCAGGCGATCATTGGCAACGTGGGGCAAAGATGAAGAATCAACCTAACCCCATGCGCAAAGCTCGTGAAGCCCTTGCAAACCACCCAAGGTGCGGCGCACATTGCAGGACAACTAACGCCCCCTGCAAGAGCGCTGCGATGGCCAATGGGCGATGTCGCATGCACGGCGGTAAGTCAACTGGCAGACTTGTCACGCACGGGCAGCGCACTAAGCAAGCGAAGGCGAATCGGCAGGAGGCGAAAGATGTTCTGGCGCAACTAGATAAGCTGATTGGACAGATCTCTTAATCCTGTCCATCGGCATGTTATCCGATTACTAACCAACCCGAAATCGAATCGGTTCTTGTGCGACTCGAGCTGTGCACACGCCGCAAAGACTGGATTAAAGCCGATCTGGCGCACGAACAGCTTGAACACCTATGTACCTGCCTGTCAGCTATCGATCGTGCGTTGTGGGGCGTCTGTAAGGGTCAGCAAGCCCAGAGCATTCGACCACGGCTGAACAAAATACGTACGTTTAAAACTGCATCCTTAAGCCAACGCTGCCACCGTAGAGCGTCTGCCCCGATCTTGCCTCACCTGAAACACCCGCATAGGCATACGCGTTATCAGACATTTTGACCGTACCATACAGCCCCACCTGCACAAAGGCAGAGCCTGCGGTAGCTGTCGTGACGCTGCTTGAAAAACCACCAAGCGTGGTGTTAAGCGTTGGATTTAACAAGCCTAAGGTATCAGCACCCACGGCAATATTGGCACGATAGGTATAGTCATCTTTGAGCGGATTTTTGTTTAGCGACCCAGCCGCCACACCAATCACACCTCGTAAGGCACTGCCACTAAAGCTTGCAATGTTGAGTGCGGCAGCACTGCTGCCTTCGTTGTAGGACGCTTGACCAACGTACTGGTAAGTCACGCGCGCGTAAGGGGTGACCCGCAGATCGTTGTATTCAAAGGGGCGACTGATGCCAAGGCTCGCCATCGCATCGTTGCCCATCACCGCTTTGCTGCTAAAGCCACCAGAGTAGCCCGTGGGATCGTTGCGCGATAAATTGGTTGAGCTCAAGCCCACGCTAGCCATGCCATCCAGTACATAGTCTTGCAACACGGGCATCTTGCCGTACACAAAGAGCGAGCCTTGCTGGATCGTGCTGTTGCCACCGCTTGCAGCGACGGTGGTGTTGGATAAAGCGATGCCGCCGCCAAGTTTTAAGCCTAGCTCTGCGTTTGAGTACGCATCCACACCTGTGACAATTTGGTATAGATTGCTGTTGAAGCCATTACCAGCGCTGTTACTTGCGCGCTCAGTGCGTTGATAGGCGATCTCACCCCACGCTCTACCATCTACTACCGCAGCACTCGTCACGTTCACTGAATTCGGGTTGACCGCTGGGTTTGTACTCATGTTCGCAGTGGGCAGCCCCGAAGTGTTGGTGGCGCTGATGCCGCCCGTCAACAGTGCGTTGTTTAGCGCAGGATTAAGCTGGCTAGGCGCCATTGGGTAGTCACCCAAGCGTGCTAACACCGACTGCTGCAAGCGTTGCGTAGTTTGAGGCAAGGTCGCAGCTGAGGCCGCGTGAATCTCACCGGCTAGAGACTGAGCGAAGGTGGGCAAGCTTGCTGCGCTCTGGCCTGCTACTGCGTAGAGTAAAGACTCTTGCGCCGAGGATGACGTGCCAGTTTTAGTCACACCCAACAACTGATCTAAAACTCCAGCCACTGACTTGGCGTTAGTGGTGCTTGAACTTAAGGTCATAGCGTACGAAGTTGGCACTGTGGCCAAGTCAAGGCTATTACTGTTGTTGACGTTATAAAACGCGATGAGTTGTGTGCCGCTGCTCAGCTCGGCAGGTTGGGTCAGCGTTGTAAAGCGCCCCGTGATCCCGCCTGTAGCTGTGGCAATGCGAAACTTATCGCCCAACACAGGCACATAACTACTGCTGCCATAACCCGCTTCGCTTACGCTAAACAGGTTCGATAAACGCGGCGTCAAGGTCGCGCCCGAGTTAATCACAAATTGACCACCCACACTCAAGAACGAGTAATAGCTTGTTGCACCCACTGGCGAAGAACTGCTCGCTTGTGTCTTGCCCGCAATATCTTGTTGATAGGTTGAGCCTGAATTGAACGTGACGTTCTGTGAGGCTGACAGATAGCCCGGCGAGTTACCCGGTTTAAAAGTGCCTGCCACAAGGACATTACCTGAAATGGTGCCAGTGCCCATCAGCGTGGCGAGTGAGGATACAAAAACATCACCCGAGCCAGTGGGTGCAGTGCCCGCTACCGATAAGGTACCGCCAGAGATTGTCGTGCCGCCACTA
>CAIZGG010000380.1 GCA_903932425.1 uncultured beta proteobacterium
TACCAGGATGCTATGTGGACTGATACGCCATATGGTTGGCATTCTATGCTCTCGAGCTCCCTGAATCTCAAGCTCCTTAATCCCCGCGAGGTCATTTCTGCTGTTATTAATGCTTGGAAAAAGTACTCCCTAGATTTATCTACAGTCGAGGGCTTTATTCGCCAAATTTTGGGTTGGCGTGAATATATTCGCGGCGTGTATTGGGGCAAGATGCCCGACTACGGCACGCAAAATTATTTTGCACAGAGCACTGCGTTGCCAGCATGGTTCTGGACTGGCAAAACCAAGATGCGCTGCCTAGAGCTGTCACTGGGGCAATCGCTAGAACACGCTTACGCACACCATATTCAACGCTTGATGGTGATTGGTAATTTTTCTTTGCTAGCCGGGCTCAACCCCAGCGAAGTGCACCAGTGGTATTTAGGCGTCTATATCGATGCCTTTGAATGGGTTGAGCTCCCCAACACAATCGGGATGAGCCAGTTCGCCGATGGGGGCATGCTGGCGACCAAACCCTATGTGTCGAGCGCCGCGTATATTGACCGTCAGGGCGACTACTGCAAGGGCTGTCATTACGACAAAAAGAAGCGCGAGGGCGAGCGTGCCTGCCCCTTCAATGCCTTGTACTGGGATTTTTTTGATCGTCATCGCAACAAACTAGCCGACAACTTTCGCCTTGCGATGGTGTATCGAAACCTAGACAAAATGGATGAACAGGCGCTGAACGCCCTACGCACACAGGCAAACAAGACTCGTTCGCAACTAGAGTCCCTGTAACCCAAAGACTGAGGTTTTTTATAATACTTCGCGTTTGTTTGACTACACTAGGGCATCGCCCAATATATTGGTCGAATCCGCGAGACGCCCAACAGCGTGTTCGAGTTCAATCGCTGAGTTGCGCGTAAAACCTCCCCCGCCAGGGTGAGTAGTATTTCAACTGTTTCTGTGTGAACCATTTATATGCTCGAGCACTCTCCCGTCACTGTGTCTTTATCCCAACTTTTACCTCAACTTGAGGCAGAAGGTTACGCGGTGCTCGACGCGACGACGGTTGCACAGTGGGCGCACCACCCCCTTTCTGAACTCACCGCGCTGATACCTGACTGGGAGGGTATGCCTGAGGATGCCTATTTGAAAGATGGCGGCCACTATCGCTTGCGCCGTCACTCTTGTTTTGTTTTTGAAAACGGCCAGCTCACGCTTGCGCCCGCACGCGCACATTGGCAATCATTATCGTATAACGCCTTGCATGGTGGCATGCAACGCTGGTTTGAGCCCATGCATCCGGCTACGACTCAGCAAGCCGTTTGGATTGACTTATTGAGTGCCTTTGCGCGTACGGCAGACTCCCTGCATCACGCGAAGCAACCCTCGCGCGCGGTCACTCGCTGGTGCATTGAGGCGCATCAATTCAGAATCGATACCAAGGAGGGCATTGGCCGTCCCACCCCTGAAGGCGCACATCGTGATGGCGTTGATCTGGTCGGCGTATTTATGATTAATCGTCAACACGTAAAAGGTGGCGAAACGCGTGTATTCGATGCAATGGGCACCTCGGGACAGCGTTTTACGTTAAGCGAATCCTGGTCGTTACTGTTGCTAGACGACGCGCGAGTCATTCATGAAACCACGCCCATTCAACCCTCTCAGCCAGGTGGCTATCGCGATACGTTGGTCTTAACGTGCCGCGCCGACAGCTTTCAGGGCGAGTAATCGCAAGCCTTTGGCTTGACAGCACAAATGCTTGGACCCACACGCCTGGCGTGAGGATCCGTGCAGCCTCGCTTTAAAGCTTTTTAGCCTTAGCGCTTTTAGTTTTTGTAGCTGTCTTTTTTGTAGCCGTCTTTTTTGCGCCTGCCTTGCGTACTTTGACACCACCCCAGTCTTCGACCACTTTGCAAATTGACGTAAAGTCAGACTCGGGACCATAGGTGGCATTCGTCACGGCTAGCATCTGACGCACAGCTGCACCGACCACCATAGGTACCCCCATAGCCTCGGCTTCGTCTACGCACAAGCGCACGTCTTTGTAAGACAATGCTGTGGCAAAACCAAAGTCAAAGGTCCCTGTCAAAATCGCGCGAGGAAACTTGTCTTGCGTTGCGCTATTACGGCCCGAACCGCTATTGATCACATCGAGCATCACTTGAGGATCCAGCCCCGCCTTGACTCCCATCACCATGGCTTCAGAGGATACCGCCAATGCTGCGCCAGCCAAAAGGTTGTTGGCAAGCTTCATGGTTTGAGCCTGACCTGCGCCCTCACCCAAATGAAAAGTTTTACCAAAGGTTGCCAAAATAGGCGTCAACTTGGCGTACAGGGGTTTCGGACAAGAAACCATCACCGCCAACGTTCCCGCTGCAGCACCTGTCACACCACCACTCACAGGCGCATCGACATAGCTCACCTTATTTGCGCTCAGGCCTTTGAACACGGCTATCGCAGTTTTTGGACCAATCGTTGAAAAATCGATCACGCACTTAACTTTTGTACCTTCGATCAAGCCGTCCTTACCCAGCGCGACTGCGTTCACAATCTCGGGGTTAGGCAAGCTCAAGAAAATGGTTTCGACACGATTGGCAACATCGGCTGCCGACTTGGCCGCGACTGCACCCTTTTTAACAAGATCCTGCATCGCTTTTTTATCGCGGTCATAAATAATGACACCGTAGCCAGCTGCCAATAAGCGTAAGGTCATCGGGCCACCCATGTGACCTGTACCAACAAAACCTACAATTTCTTTTGCCATGAGATGTCTCCGAGAGTGTTTTTATGTGTGCACGCCAACGATACACAGATCGCACGCGCTTTATAACAGCTTACTCGAAAGTGCAACGAAAGATCAAAGGTTATCGATGCGCTGCGCGAGGTCGAGATCGCGATACGACAAGCCACCCTCATCATGCGTAGTGAGCGTCATCGACACGCGGTTGTAGACGTTTGACCACTCGGGGTGATGATTCAGCTGCTCGGCTAGTAGAGCTACACGAGTCATAAATCCGAAGGCCTCATTAAAGTCGATAAACACCCAGTCGCGCACGATGCTGCCGCCTCGCTCTGGCTGATAGCGCCATTGCGGCAATACAGCCATCAGACCATCGATATCCTCAGGGGAAATTTTTTGTACCATCGCAGGCCTCACGTCGAGGACGTTTCTGTAACGTCTTTTTGAAAGGTTTACGCTTTTACGCTGGATTCGCTAGATTCACTGGGCAACCACAGCACAACAAAAGCCGTACAAGCAGAAAACCCAGCCATCACTAACAGCAGGGTCTCAAACCCCAGGCCCTTCACTGCAGGCCCCAACAGCCAAACCGCAAAGGAGCTGATTCCCAAAGAGACTGCCAGACGAATACCTGCCACACGTGAGCGTGCACGATCGTCGACATAACGCACGATCATGACGTCAATAAAGGGGACTGCGCCGAAAATGAACACCATCACACCGAGCAACGCTGCAAACAGCCACCAGCCTTGTGCATAGGCTGAGAAGATCAGCAAGGGAATTTGCAACAGTACGATGCCAAGAAAAATCGGCCGTACTGCAAAATGATCAAGCAACTTACCAACAGCCACTTGCATGAGCGATGCCACGGCGTAAATAATTGCCAGCAAAATACCGAGCACTGCGGGGTCAGAGACAACGCCCTGAAACCGCTCAGACATCAGCTGCCCGTTACCGTTTGTCGTGAAATTAAACAGCACACTACCCGTTGCTGCGGTGACCGTCATTACGGCTAAGACACGTGCAAGCATCGCCGGGGTCAACGTGACTTTAGCCGCGCCCTTGCGCTTGGCCGGGGCTTCGGTCTCGACTGGACAGGCATACGCAAACCAGATTCCGCAAAGCAACGAGAGCACCGCTGGCACCGCGAAGGCAGCGCGCCAACCGATCCATTTGATCAAGAACCCGGTCAACATCGCGGCCAGGGCCACACCAAGGTTACCAGCCAGGCCATTCACCCCAATCGCCAAACCAGGGTTGGCTGACTTTTGAACCAACAAGGGGATACCGACCGGATGATAGATCGAAGCAAAGGCACCAACCAAGGTCAGCGTGACTGCCATTTGCCAGGCATTTTGCGTGAGAGCTGTGAGTAAAGTGGACACCCCAATTCCAACAAAAAACACAATCATCATCCGCCGCCGCCCCCATAGGTCGCCTAAGCGACCCGAAGGAATCGAACCTAAACCGAACAACACGAAAGCGCCCACACCGTAAGGCATGAGGTCTTCCCAGCTTTGAAAGCCAAAGTCGCTCGCAATCACGCCCACGGCTGCCGCAAAAATCAGCAAAAACATGTGATCAAGGCCGTGACCAATGTTTAACAACAGACGAACGGAAAGCGAGTGATCTTGAGTGTTCATTGGGCGGTTAGCTTGAGTTGAGTCAGCCTGCAATAGGTTTGTAAGTCAATGCGTTGTAAACAAACTAGGCACGACCAATAATTGAAGCGGTCAACATCAATTCTTCGAGCAGTGCGAGCGACACAGCACCCGAAACCGAATAGGGATCAAGCTCAGGCTTTTCGGAGTACTTTAAAACAATTGAAGTATTGAGCTTGGCAAGGTTGACCTGGCCCATGGTCCAGCCACCAAAGCGACGCTCAGTGATTTCTTGATAGTCAAGCAAGACTACATCTTTATGACGCTGGTCGCGAACGATATGACCATACAGTTCGTTGACCTGTGCGCGCCCGCCCTCGACGGCTTGCAAATACAGCCCACCCCCATAGCAAAGTATGCCGGTGATGCCGTTACCGGCATTGTATTTTCGCGCGGAATCCAAAATCGACTGTGTCGCGGTAGACGACTCAGGGTCAAGGGCACGGCTCACATAAAGCAAACGAACTAACATGTTTAATCCTCTCGACGAATCAGAGACAAAAACTCGCGGCGCAAATTTGCGTCTTTCAAAAATGCACCGCGCATGACAGAGTTAATCATGCGACTATCCGGATCTTTTACACCACGCCACGACATACAGTAGTGGGTCGCATTCATCACCACAGCTAAACCATCCGGCTGCGTTTTTTCTTGAATCAGATCGGCCAATTGCACGACCGCCTCTTCTTGGATTTGGGGCCGACTCATAATCCAGTCAGCCAACCGCGCATACTTTGACAACCCAATCACATTCGTATGTTCGTTGGGCATGACACCGATCCAAACCTTTCCCATCACCGGACAAAAATGATGGCTGCAGGCACTGCGCACGGTAATCGGCCCAACAATCATCAGTTCATTGAGGTGTTCGACATTTGGAAATTCGGTGATCTTGGGTTGCGCGGCGTAGCGCCCACCGAACACCTCGTGCAAATACATTTTGGCCACACGGCGGGCGGTGTCGTTCGTGTTGTGATCGGCCTCAGTGTCAATCACCAGGCTTTCAAGCACGCCTTTCATTTTGGCTTCGACTTCATCAAGCAACAAGCCAAGCTCACCTGGCTGAATAAACTCAGAGATATTGTCGTTTGCATGAAAGCGCTTGCGAGACTCTTTCAGGCGATTGCGAATCACGACCGATACAGGCGTGCCTTTGTCTTGTTCTGAAGTGCTCATGCTCTTTAACTCTTAGTCTCAAGATTGAGGGCTTATGTTAACCCTTTGCCTTAGGTCGTTTTGAAATAACCATGAAGCAGTCTACTTTATTCCCAGCCCAAGCCGCTTTAGGTATGATGACACGATGATTCTCAGGAGGCTATGTTGACTCAATCTATTTTTGGTATGCGCGGTATCGCCGTCGCCCCACACTCACTTGCAGCCGAGTCGGCTGTCTCGGTGTTACGCGAAGGCGGCAACGCCCTTGAGGCCATGATTGCGGCGGCCGCCACCATTGCGGTGGTCTACCCACACATGAACTCGATCGGCGGAGACGGCTTTTGGGTCATTAACGGGCCAAACAATCGCCCCGGTGGGATTGATGCAAGCGGGCGCAGCGCTCAGGCAGCCTCGCGCGACTGGTACGCCCAGCGAGGCATCACCAACAGCATTCCGTTTCGTGGCGGCGTTGCAGCCCTGACCGTTGCGGGCACTATCTCGGGTTGGGGGGCTGCGTACCAACTCTCGAAGCAATGCTTAAACGGCAAGTTACCACTATCGCGCCTGTTGTCAGATGCGACGTATTTTGCACAAAACGGCATCGCGGTCACGCAAAGCCAAGAAGCCTGTACTGCGTTAAAGCGCGGCGAACTTGAGGCGCAGAGCGGTTTTGCCAGCACCTTCTTGCCTCAGGGCTTGGTTCCGGCCAAGGCCAGCATTTTTAAGCAGCCCAAACTTGCAAACACACTGACGCTCATTGCCAAACAAGGTTGCGAAACCTTTTATCGAGGCAAGCTCGCCAAGATGTTAGCGTCCGAACTTGCAGAAGTGGGTAGCCCACTGACGCTCGCAGATCTGAACGCCCACCAGGCAAAACTGGTCGACCCGCTGCACACCAAGGTCGGGCCTGGCCAACTCTTTAACATGGTGCCCCCCTCACAAGGTCTGCTTTCTTTGCTGATCCTGGGCATCATGGATCGTATCCACGGTTGGGATCAAGATCCTGAGGGCGCTGCCTTCATACACACACAAGTTGAGGCAACGAAACTGGCGTTTAGTATTCGAGACCAATACCTCACCGATCCCGCGTTCATGTCGGTTGCGCCACAAGACTTACTGTCAAGCGCACGGATCGATGCTCTGGCAGCTAAGCTCGACACGACACGGGCCGCGCCCTGGGGGCAAAAGACCTCGCCCGGCGACACGATCTGGATGGGTGTCATCGATCAAGCGGGCATCGCGGTCTCTTTCATTCAAAGCATTTATCACGAGTTTGGCTCGGGGGTTGTCTTGCCGCACTCAGGTGTGAACTGGCAAAACCGAGGGTGCAGTTTTTCATTGAATCCAGCCCATATCAACACCCTTGAACCAGGCAAAAAGCCCTTTCACACATTAAACCCTGCCTTGGCACAACGGGCAGATGGCGGTGTCATGGTGTATGGCGCAATGGGAGGCGATGGCCAACCACAGACTCAAGCGACAATTTTTAATCGTGTGACGCGCTTTGGCGACCACCCGCAACTTGCGATTGAGCGTCCTCGTTGGCTACTGGGTCGTACCTGGGGACAATCAAGTGATTCGCTTAAACTTGAAAGTCGCTTTAGCGCAAACACGATTGATCAACTCAGGGCGTTAGGCCATGACGTTGAAACGATCGGTGCGTGGGATGAAGGCGTGGGGCACGCCGGAATGTTGATCCGGCATGCGAATGGCGTGCTTGAGGGCGGTTTTGACCCGCGCTCAAACGGGGCGGTGGCATCCTTTTAACGTCACAGCCACTTTTGCATAAACAGCGCCTGACCCGTTGAGGCGCTGAGCTCGTACTGTTCAAAACCAAAGCGCGCGTACGATTGTTTGGCTACGCTATTGCCGCTTAAGACTTCAAGCGTCAATTTGCAGCAGCCTAACTGCTTCGCGTGTTCTTCTAAGGCTTTGAGCAACGCCTGACCGACACCTTTGCCCCGTTGCTCGGGATCGACGGCAATGTCATGCACGTTCATGAGCGGACGAGCCTTAAAGGTTGAATAGCCTGGCAGCGCATTGAGCAAGCCTACAGGCTGCTGTTCGAACCAGGCCAGCCAACTGACCGCTCCCGGCACTTGCGCCAAGTCATCGCACAAGCGAGCCTTGACGTCTTCGGACAAGGGTTCGCCCCCGCCCATCGGATCGCGCGCATACATATCAAGGACGGCGAGCAAGGCCAGACGGTCGGCCACATCAAGATAATTCACTTTTTTAACCACAATGCTGCGCTGCATGAAAAACCTCGACCAAAACGACGGCAACCGAAACAACAAGAATGAAGGTCAGCCTCAATGTTATAACAAGCGGCTAAACGTTTTGAATACAAAGGATTCTGATGTCTGCACCTCTACCCCTCGAGGGACTACGCGTCATTGAGTTTACCCACATGGTCATGGGCCCGACCTGTGGCATGATTTTGGGCGATTTGGGGGCCGAGGTCATTAAGGTTGAACCGTTAGCGGGCGACAATACCCGCAAACTGCTTGGATCAGGGGCTGGTTTTTTTCCGATGTTCAATCGCAATAAAAAAAGCATTGCGATCGATGTGAAAAACCCACGTGGGCGAGAAATCGTTTTAAAGCTTCTGACGGATGCTGACGTCTTTAGTGAAAATTTTAAAAGCGGCACGATGGATAAGCTAGGCTTTGGCTACGAAGCGTTAAGCAAACTTAATCCAAAACTGATCTACGTTTCACACAAAGGTTTTTTGCCCGGCCCCTATGATCATCGCACTGCGCTAGACGAGGTCGTGCAGATGATGGGTGGGCTGGCCTATATGACCGGCCCCGAAGGGCAGCCGCTTCGCGCAGGGTCAAGTGTCAATGACATCATGGGCGGCATGTTTGGCGCGATTGGGGTGCTGGCCTCGTTGCAACAACGCGCGCGCACTGGCCAGGGCCAGCAAGTTGCTAGCGCACTGTTTGAAAACAATGTGTTTTTAGTAGCACAGCATATGTTGCAGTACGCCGTCACCGGCAAAGCGGCCAATCCAATGCCAAATCGCATCAGCGCCTGGGGGGTTTACGACGTGTTCACAGTCAAAGACGGTGAACAAATATTCTTAGCCGCCGTCAGCGACACCCAGTGGGCGATCTTGTGCGAAGAGTTTGGTTTTGACGATTTAAAAAGCGATCCGCGCTTGGGCAGTAACAATGATCGCGTGCGCGTACGGTCGTGGCTGACGGCAGAACTGCGTAAAAGGTTTGCGGGCTTCAGCGCCACTGAGTTAAGTCAACGCTTTGAAAAAACGGCGCTGCCCTACGCACCGATTACCCGTCCACACGATCTGTTTGATGACCCACACTTGTTAGCCACAGGTGGCCTTGCCCCGATGACCGTTGCGGCCGATAACACTGGCGCAGGTCGCGAGATCGATACCCGAGTTGCCCTATTGCCAATCGCACTCAAGGGCGAACGCTTGCGGGTTCGCAAAGCCTCTCCAAAAATTGGCGCTGACACCATTGAGATCTTGCAATCGGCGGGCTACACGCAGCAAGAGATCGAAGATTTGCATCAAGCGGGGATCATTGGGACTCAGCCTGAAATAGCTTCTGAAGCAAAATGATTAGCGACTGCTTCGATAGCTAACCGTTTTACGCTTAAAAAAACGTAATGATCACTAAAGGTGGGGCGTTCACTGTTTAGTCTTTGGTTTGTCGTTTTTCCTCGTCAATTTTTATTTATATTTTTATTTATTTTCATTTTTTTTTAGCGGAGCATTCATGGACTTACATCTCACCAACCAACACGTTTTAATCACGGGCGGCAGCAAAGGTATCGGCTTGGCCTGTGCCAAAGTTTTTTTGGAAGAAGGCGCAAAAGTGAGTCTGGTTTCACGCGATCAAGCAAATCTTGAAGCTGCGAAATCCGCCTTGGTTGCGCAAATGCCTGGCGTTGCTGAGCGCATCGCCGTGTTTGCAGCCGATCTGAAAAACGATGCTTCTGCGCTGACTGCCTTGGATGCTGCCGAAAAAGCCTTGGGCCCAGTCGATGTGCTGGTGAACTCTGCCGGTGCAGCCGCACGCAAGGCCGCGCCCGACCTCACACCTGAAGCCTGGCGTAACGCCATGGATGCCAAATTCTTTACTTACGTCAACATGATGGATCCAGTGATCAAACGCATGGGTGCACGCCGTAAAGGCGTGATCGTCAATGTGGTGGGTGCGGGTGGCAAAGTGCCTTCAACCGTGCATATCTCGGGCGGCAGCGCCAACGCAGCACTCATGCTGGCTAGCGCAGGCTTAGCGGCCGCCTATGCACCGATGGGGATTCGCGTCAACGCCGTGAACCCTGCAGCCACGCTCACCGAGCGCCTTAAAGAAGGCATCAAAGTCACGGCCAATCACGAAAAAATTAGCGAAGCTGAGGCGTTAAAACACGCGACGGCCAAGGTGCCACTCGGGCGTTTAGCGACACCAGAAGAAGTCGCCGATACGGTGGTGTACTTGGCGTCTGATCGTGCTAGCTATGTGACTGGCACGATCATCACGATGGACGGCTCAGCCAATCCAATCGTGGTTTAACGAGTCGCGCAAAAATCCTCGCCATTCACTGCGAGGATTTCAACTGCGCTGCATACGGATGTATTGCTCGATCACAGCCTGATACGATGTGTCGGGCTGAAGTCCAAAACGGTGGGTGCGCTCGCAATCAAATTTTGATGGCCAGCCACCCACAATTTTTGCAATCGCCGGATCAGGCTTGACGCTCACCAGGCTGGCAACCTCTTTACCCGCAACCTGTTCAAGCGCCTCGAGCATTTGCCCGACCGTCACAGTTAAGGCCGGTAAATTCAAAGCGGTACGACCACCAAAAGCCTCGCGCGTGGCTTCAGCAACCGCCAAAATCCCGGCAATGGTGGTTTCGGGCGACGATAAGGCCACAGCTGTCGAGAGTTCAACGGGGCACACCGAAGCCACGCCCGCCAAGGGTTCGCGCACAATGCCAGACAAAAAGCTTGATGCCGCACCATTAGGCTTACCCGGGCGTACAGACACCGTCATCAAACGCGCCACGCGACCATCTATAAAACCTTTGCGCGTGTAATCGGCAATCAGTTGTTCGCAAATAAATTTGTGAATACCGTAGCTTGACTGTGGCGTAGGTAAAGTACCATCGTGCACCACTGCGCCTAAGGGAATGGCAGGATCTGAACCGAACACCGCGACCGAACTGGCAAAGAAAAATAGCCCTGCCCGTCCTGTGCGGGTGTGTTGGGCACGCATGGCATCAAGCATGCGCCGTGTGGCGTCAAGATTCGAGCGTAAGCCAAGATCAAAATCCGCTTCGCACTCACCCGATACCGCTGACGACAGATGAAACACAGCGTCGTAGTCTTTTTCAAACAGGCTGTCGATACGCTTTAGCAAATCACCCGTATCAATCTTCACAAGCGGATGCTCAGCGATCTCGGCCTGCCTGGGCGCGGCCAGATCTGTAATCGTCAGCGAGGTCAGAGTGCGGCCCTGCAGCGCACCGCGTTTGAGCAACGCGCGGGTCAACAGCGTGCCTAAAAAGCCAGCGCCACCGGTAATGAGGATGTTCATGCTTTCTCCATGTTTGTACGCCTTACCAAGACGCGTTGAACGTTTTGCGTAAGGCTGCAATAGCGGTTTCGCTAAGCGGCTGAGCGGTGCACTGTCCGCGCAACCAAAGCTTAGCGGTTTCTTCGAGCTCTTCGAGTGTGGCCATTGCGGCGGCAGGTGTTGCCCCCCACACCTGAGGACCCAGGCGATCGCACATCACCGCGCGCAGCGTCAAGCCTCGTGCTTGAAATTGTTCGACGCGCTGGGCGAGGTGATCGGCCACCTGCGCAGCACCAGGCAAAAAATAAGGGATCAACGGCACGTGCCCAACCTTCATCACGTAATAGGGCGTCAAGGGAGGGACGATATCATCCGCGTGCCACACCCCACGCAAAGTCAGGTCGACCAAGTAAGAGGAGTGCGTGTGCACCACGCAGCCCGCACTTGGTACACAGGCATAGATACGGCGATGCAAGGTTAAGGTCTTACTTGCGCGGTCACCCGAAATTTGCTGCCCCTGCTCGTCGACCCAGGCAAGCGCGTCAGGCGCCAGAAAACCCAGGCACGCATCTGTGGGGGTAATTAAAAAGCCACCTCCTTGCTCGGCCGGCACACGCACGCTGATGTTACCCGTCGAGCCATGCACATAGCCACGGTCAAAGAGGCTTTTACCGATTCGGCAAACTTCATTGCGTAAAAATTGGTTCGAGGCGTGGGTGGGCTCGGTCATTCTCAAACGATCTGATGAAAAGCTTTTGTAAAAAAATCAGGTGTACCAAAGTTGCCTGACTTCAGCGTGATGTGCAAGGTTTTGTTCGTCAATGCCGTGTGACCCGCGCACCAAGGCACCCCAGGGTCGATCTGCGCGCCAATTTGTAATTGAGTCATACCCAAAGCTTGAACGACGGCACCAGAGGTTTCGCCCCCAGCGACAATCAGCTGACCAACCCCGTGTTGAACCAAACCAACGGCGATACGTGCGAGCGTTTGCTCAACCAGTTGCCCAGCCGCCTGGACACCAAGTTGGTCTTGAATGCCTTTAAGCACGTCAGGTTCTGCGGTCGAATACACCAGTACCGGCCCCTTGGCTAGGTGCATTTGGCAAAAGGCAAGTGCTTCAGCCACCAACTGCTGTGCGACCTCAGCGCCTTGTTGCAAACGCAAGGGATCAACTGCAAAGGCGGGCAGGCCCGCTGCACGAAACGCAGCAACCTGCGTGTTTGTCGCGCGCGAGCAACTACCAGACACAATCGCTTGCAACCCGCTAACAGGGGGCAAACACGACGCTTGCTCGTTCGGGGTGATACCAAAATTAGCCGGCAAGCCAATCGCCACACCCGAGCCCGCTGTCACCAGCGGCATGTCCGCGAGCGCAGCACCCAGGCGAAGCAAATCGGCGTTGCTGACTGCATCGACCACCGCGATGGCAATCCCCTCGGCACGTAGGGCCGCGATGCGCGCCCGAATCGCGGCCTCGCCTTGGGCAACCACCGCATAATCAATCAAGCCCACCTGATGACGCGTTTGAGGTGCCAACACACGCACAAGATTCGGGTCAGTCATCGGCGTGAGCGGGTGATCTTGCATTCCACTCTCATGGAGCAGCACTGGGCCTACAAATAGGTAGCCCTTAAAAACCGTACGTCCGGCGTCAGGAAACGCCGGCGTTGCAATCGTGAAGTCAGTCTGCAGCGCAGCCATCAAGGCGTCAGTGACTGGACCAATATTGCCTTGTGCCGTCGAATCAAAAGTCGAGCAGTATTTGAAATAGATTTGCTGAGCGCCCTGCGCCTGCAACCAACGTAAAGCGGCCACAGACTGCACGCAAGCCTGCTCGGGATCAATAGTGCGCGACTTCAGCGACACCACGACGGCGTCAACCTCGGCTTGCAGCGGCTGCGTGGGCACCCCAATCGTTTGCACCACGCGCATGCCGGCTCGTACCAAATTGTTGGCTAGATCGGTCGCACCCGTGAAGTCGTCGGCGATACAGCCTAGTAAGATTTTTTGCATGGTTGACGCTGGCAATTTGATGTATGGCTGAGAGCCAAAGTATAGCCTTCGCGCAACGCCCCCTTTGACAGAGGTACTGCTTACGAACAACTGAGTAAATATTTATCGGATTTGCCTCGGGTATTCCCGCTTCAGAATTCACAGAAATATTGCCAAAATTGGCTAAACTAAACTAAACCAATAAAAAACCCGCTTCGATTGCTGCATTGCAGAACAATCAAACGCACGGAGACAAAACACTATGACGGCTCTCACATTTGCCCCACGTATTCTGTATCTCAGCCAAAGTTTGGAAGCCGTTCGGGTGCAACTCGCCGGGGTTCGTCTGACACGCGCTGCCGCAAGCCCGTTGCGCGATGACATTTCGACTGACGAAATTTCACCACTGCCGATTATGGTGCACTTCGATGAAGCCCTTGGACGCTATCCCTATACGGGCTACACCATCGGGGGCCAACAACCCATTGGGGTTGGAGCCATTCAACAAGCGCAAATTGAGGTGGTAGTGGGTGGCAAACGCTATGGCAAGGGAAGCTCGCGAGAGCACAGTCCGGTTGCCGAGCAAGCTGCTGGGGTGCGCTTAATCATCGCCGAAAGTTTTGAACGCATCTACAGGCAAAACGCAGATAACCTTGGCTTGTTTACCTCGACTAATTTTGGCTTACTTGACCGGATCACGCGCGGTGAGGCCATCGATATTGCGGAGCTTGTTGAAGGGCGCGATGCCGTTGCCGCAGCGATTTTGCGTGCGGGTGGCTTGCTGAAATATGGGCAAGCGCATTTAAAAAACATTCAACAAAAGCCATTGGCTTTGAAGCAGTCTCTTACCCTCTTTGAAAAAATCGTTGCGCGGCATTTGCTATCAACCAAAGACGCACCCGCCTGGCTATTGCCCGGCGAAGGTGGCTTTGTTCAGGCCGATCTACGTTTCATTCACGAGTACTACACGGGCATGTGCGCCCACGCCTTAAATACGCACTTTGGCCAGGAATTAACACTACACGAATGCGCCAGCATCGTGTGTTTCGAAGATCACCTCTCTTACGTACACCGCAGCCCCGCGCACCTTAAACAGGGCTTGGTTCCGGCGGTGAATCAGTTGTCGAAAGCGCACCGCGCATTTGTTGAGCGCCATCATTTAAAAGATCACGGCTATCTTCAAAGGCTTGAGGCAGGCGATCTCAACAACACAGGGTCTGAAGGGATTTCGCACGCCCTCATGGCCGAGAACTATGCCTTACCGGGGCAACTGATCGCGGGCACTGACTCGCACACGCCACACAGCGGTGCGCTAGGGTGCGTCGCGTTTGGCGTTGGCACGACCGATATGGCCAATGCCTTTGTCACTGGAGCCGTGCGCTTTACCATGCCAGAGAGCTTACGTATCAATGTGTCGGGCCCCTTACCAGCGGGCGTATCGGCCAAAGACGTGGTCCTGCATTTACTGGCTGAACCCAGCATTCGGACTGGTGGGGGCGTGGGCAAAATCTTTGAGTTTGGTGGTGAAGCGGTCAAAGCCATGTCAATTGACGAGCGGGCGACGCTGACGAATATGACGGCAGAGCTTGGTGGCTTTACCGGCATCGTCGAGCCCGATGAACAAACCGTGCGCTTTATCAAAGAGCGTCGAGGCATTGAGTTTGAACTTGAGCCGTGGATGAAAAGCGACCCCGGAGCCGCCTACGCGCGCACCATCCACATCGATGGCACTCGCCTTTCACCCATGGTCGCTCGCCCTGGCGACCCTGGCAACGGTATCGCGCTTGACGCACTCACTGAACGACCAAAAATCGATATCGCTTATGGTGGGTCATGCACCGCGGGCAAGCGCGAAGACTTCGACCAATACCATGCTGTCTTGGTCTGGGCAGCGAGCAAAGGGCTCAAAGCGGCCTCAGGCGTGAAGTTATTTTTACAAGCCGGCACCCAGGGCGTGCGGGATTATTGTTCAGCACAGGGCTACCTGGACACCTTCGAGGCGGTCGGTGCCGAGTTTTTGCAGCCTGCCTGCGGGGCCTGTGCCAATTGCGGTCCGGGCTCATCCTCTGAGCCCGAACAAGTGACCGTCAGCGCCATTAATCGCAATTTTCCAGGGCGCTCGGGGCCTGGGCAGGTTTGGCTAGCGAGCCCCGCAACGGTCGCAGCCAGTGCAATCGCAGGTAAGCTTGTCTCTTTTGCTGAGCTTCAGGCAAGCCATCGAGCTTGAATAAAGCACCGTCTGCAGTCGAGATTAATTTCACTAGGATGCCTAACGAAAAGTGCAAAGGCTAGCCTGAGAGGCTGACAAACTTGCGAGCATGCTCGCTCCCCGTTAGCATTGGGGTTATCTATTATTCACAGGATCACACCGCATGAGCCAGCTTTTCACTCCAATACAACTTGGCCCACTCAAACTAGCCAACCGCATCATCATTGCCCCAATGTGCCAATACATGGCCGAAGACGGACTCGTGACTGACTGGCACACCATTCATCTAGGCCAAATGGCCTTATCAGGCGCTGGCCTGTTAATTATCGAAGCGACTGGGGTCGAAGCTGTTGGTCGCATCACGCACGGTTGTGTCGGCTTGTATTCAGATGCGCACGAAGCCGCCCTGAAAAAAGTGATCGATTCTGTGCGTAAATACTCGGCAATGCCCATCATGATCCAGCTGGGCCACGCAGGTCGCAAAGCGTCAAGCCATCGTCCCTGGGAAGGCGGTCAATTGCAATCCCCAGCAGACGGCGGCTGGGAAGTGGGCGGCCCCTCTGCGATCCCACACCTGCCAAACGAGGCTGCGCCTAAGGCGTATGAACTCGCCGATCTCAAGCGCATCCGCGAAGCCTTTGTCGAAGCCGCGAAACGCTCAGTGCGAATCGGCTTTGACGGTATCGAACTGCATAGCGCCCACGGCTATCTGTTGCACCAGTTCTTATCGCCTATTGCCAACCAGCGTACAGATGAATACGGCGGATCACTTGAGAACCGCATGCGGTTTCCGCTTGAGGTCTTTAAAGCCGTTCGCGAGGTGACACCGGCCAATGTATGCCTAGGCCTGCGCATCTCGGGCACAGACTGGGTCGAAGGCGGCTGGAGCGCTGAAGACAGCATCGTCTTTGGTCGTGCAATCAAAGCATTAGGCTGTGACTTTATCGATGTCTCAAGCGGCGGTGTATCACCCAAACAGCAAATTACCCTGGGGCCAAAATATCAGGTACCACTGGCCACGCAAATCAAAAATGGCACGGGCTTACCTACGATGGCTGTGGGCTTGATTACCGAGCCAGAAGAGGCTGAAGGCATTATTGCGAATGGCGAAGCTGATATGGTAGCGCTTGCACGTGGCATGCTGTTTGACCCACGTTGGCCTTGGCACGCTGCGGCGAAACTTGGCGCCCAGGTGCAAGTTGCTAAGCCATACTGGCGCTCACAACCACGTGGCTTAAGCACTTTGTTTGGTGACATCACGACCGGCGGTCGTTAAAAATTTGTCGAGCTACTGCTACAGCTACTGAAAGATCGTTCGCTGCGCCCGTCGCACGAACGATCTTTTAAGACGTCTACCTAGTCGAGCAAAATAATTCGTGGCGAAAAAGACGTCTACCTAGCCGAGCCAAATAATTCGTGGCGAAAACCGCTCGAACGAGCGCTTGTCAATCCGCTAATCTCTAAAATTATTGAATTGCAACGGCAACTCGACGTCTGCTTTTTTTAGCAACGCGATAGCGTCTTGCAAGTCGTCGCGCTTTTTACCGGTGACGCGCAATTTTTCACCCGTAATTTGGGTTTCGACTTTGAGCTTCGCTTCTTTAATCGATGCAATCAATTTTTTAGAAATTGGTTGCTCGATGCCTTGCTTAATCGTCACCTTCTGACGCGCACCGCCTAAGTTTTCGAGCGGGTCAGCCACATCTAAACATCTCGTATCGATCCCCCGTGCACTTAACCGGGCACGCAAGATATCGAGCATTTGCTTGAGCTGAAACGCACTGCCTGCGATTTGGGTGACAACGAAGCCCTCGAGTTCAAACTTAGCATCGGTGCCTTTAAAGTCAAAGCGCGTACTGAGTTCACGATTGGCCTGATCTACCGCATTCGTCAGCTCGTGTTTATCGACTTCAGAAACAACATCAAAAGAAGGCATGGTCGCATTCCTAGCAAAAGAGTTAAGACATATTTTAGGACACATTGGCATTAGAATGTTGTGAAGCTCACTTCACCCCGAGACTCCTATGGCCGACTGCACCGGCGTCATTCGCCAACTTTTCATCTATCCAATCAAATCGTGCGCGGGCATTGAGGTCACGCACGCACAGCTCACCGCAACGGGTCTGAGTATGGATCGTGAGTGGATGATCGTCGATCAAGACGGCATGTTTTTAACGCAACGCCAGATCCCGCACATGGTGTGGATCACGCCATCGCTTACAAACACCACACTGACGCTCTCAGCGCCCGGAGTTGCCCCCATCACGATTGCTCTTGAGCTAGCAACAACCCCTAAACAGGTCACCGTCTGGCGCGACACATTGCTTGGTGACGACCAGGGCGATGCTGTAGCGCAATGGCTCGACACCTATCTTGCGGTACCCGGCAAACACTACCGTTTGATACGTTTTTCAAAACAAGCGCGACGGCTCTCGGCCCTGGACTGGACGAAAGGCGTTGAAGCGGCCAATAAGTTTAGCGATGGCTTTGCTGTTTTAGTCGTGACTCAACGCGCTCTAGACGATCTGAACGCGCGCTTGAGCACTCAAGGACATGAACCAGTTTCGATGTCGCGTTTCAGGCCCAATATTGTGCTCGATGGACTAGAGGCACACACCGAAGATCATCTGCAGGCTCTCACCATTCAAACAGATCAAGAACCCGCACAACTACACTTAGTCAAACCTTGCCCGCGCTGCGCGATTCCAGACATCGATCCGCACACAGCGATTTCATCACCCGAGGTAAACGATACTCTACGGGTTTATCGTGCGTTAGCGCGAGTCGATGGTGCGATCTGTTTCGGCATGAATGGAATTGTTCACGCAGGCGTTGGGCAGACTCTCTCGATTGGTCAAAAAGCCGAAGGCGATTTTTCGTTTGAATAGCGCCTTTTTTTTGAAGGACGCTATTTTTTTACTTCACGCTAAGGTCGTGCTACACAGCGGCTGTGCTACAGTCAATCGCGTCACCTCCCGTAACAACTCACGAAACCTAATAAAAGGATCCAAATCATGATCATGATGTTGCCCTTTTTAACCACACTCATCGCGATCGCGCTTAGCATGCGCGGACTGCGCCAACAAGCGATCGGTACTTGGGTCGTCTCGTTTATTATTTTTTTGGTCTGGATGAAATATCACATGACCGATAAATTAAATATTTCACTATAGGGTTTGTCATGCTCAGCCTAACGAACCCACGCAGTCACCTCACACAAACTTTGTCGACTTGGCGCAACTTGCTGGCGTTGCTGGCGATCTGCGGTTCACTGCTCGAAGAGTTTTATTATCAAATCGCGTTGAACGAGCTACCCTGCCCGCTCTGTCAGTTACAGCGAGTTGCCCTGACTTTAGCTGGCATTGGCATGATGTTAAACGTCCGGTTTGGGGCCTCAAACATCCATTATTCGATGATACTCGCGTCATCCTTAATCGGTGCGGCGACCTCCATGCGACAAATTCTTTTGCATATTGCGCCTGGCGATCAAGGGTATGGTTCAGCTTTATTTGGGTTGCATTTTTATACCTGGGGCTTCATCTCTTTCGTCATCATGATGGTTTTTTGCGCGGTGATGCTATGCATCGATCGCAATCCCACGCAGCAACCCAAGCGCAGCGTCTCAGGCGCTTTCACCTCCATTGTCATTCTTTTGTTTTTTGCGCGGGCCGCGGCCAACACAGTCAGCTCAGTGATGGTTTGCCATTTCGGCTCATGTCCAGATAATCCAACGCAATATCTCTGGAAGTTCTAACCCAGTCGACTCATATGTCAGGCAATATCTTTCGTTTGCTTCACGTGCGTTTGCTGGGCTGCGTGGTCGCAACACTCATCCAGAGCGCCTTGTGTGTTGTTTCAAGTGGCATGCTGTATGGTGCACAGGCGGCTACCGCGACGCTTCAGAGCCTGCATCACCCAGTACCCGGAGGCGTTGCAGTCGTGGCGCTACCCAGCACCGGCCGAACCGCACCCAAGGTCACCTTTAATCGCAAACCAGTGTTAGTGGTTTCGGACGAGCGGCAAGGCTGGGTCGCGGTGGTGGGCCTGCCGCTTGACATCACCCTCCAAACGCAAGTATTGATGATCACCGAACTTCACTCGACTACTGAAGTCAGATTTGAGGTCAAAGACAAAAAGTATCGCGAACAACGAATCACTGTCAGCAACAGCCGTCACGTCAGTCCCTTAGCGGATGACATGACCCGAATCACACGCGAACTTGAACTGCAAAACGCGGCCTATCGACAGTTCAGCCCGAACGCACCTAGCAACGTCGTGTTCGCTCCACCCGTCAACGGGCCACTTTCCAGTCCCTTTGGACTGAAGCGTTTTTTTAATGGCGAACCAAGAGCCCCGCACTCGGGGTTAGATTTTGCTGTACCCACTGGCACGCCTGTCGCCGCGCCCGCTGCCGGAAAGGTGATCTTGACGGGTGATTATTTTTTTAATGGCAACACGGTATTTTTGGATCACGGCCAGGGCTTGATTACCATGTATTGCCATCTTTCTGTGATTGATGTCAAAGTCGGTGACACCCTTGCGCGCGGGCAAGTGCTCGGCAAGGTCGGCGCCACCGGCCGGGTGACCGGGGCACATTTGCACTGGAATGTCAGTTTGAACGACGCCCGCGTTGACCCAGCGATCTTTATCGGGCAATTTAAGCCTTGACGAGTCAAGGCTTAAACGCCAATGCACGCGCTAGCTTCGCACTGACGTCGCACTAAAAAAAGCGGTGCTGCCAGAACAGACACAGCTTTAAATTCAGGCCGTAGGCGCGACATACTCGCCGTATTTATTTGCAGCCTTTTCAGAATCTGTTGAATACCACACAATTAACACGATAATCCCAATCACCGTGAAGGCAATCAACTGCCACCAACCGGTGCGACCGATATCGTGCAAACGCCGGGCACCTGCGGACCACAGCGGCAAAATAAATACCAAGCTGACGACGCCGGCAACACTTGCCCCAACCGCCATTTGCGCAAACCAACTTAGCAGGATGGTAAACAGATAAAACCACCAAAATTCACTGCGTGTGGCACGACCACTGAAGGTGGCAAACTTTGAAAAACACGTGGTAATTGCGGTTGGAAAATTCACGTTGACCTCGGTGTTAAAGTTGGTAGAAACTGCAAAATTACTATAGTACGTTTTTCTGATCTCGCGCTGAATATTGGGTTCGAAGACCGAATTTCTTGTATATTTAGCAACACTCGCTCGCAAATAACCTTGCGGCCGTGGCGGCAACTCTCGCTATGGGCGTTATATGCCTTGCGCTCTGTACTGACGCACAATACGCCGTTCGTTGTGCAACAGCTCACGCGTGTCGGCCAAAGCAATCACAACAATATGCGTCTGACTTCAGGCGCCGGAGATCACATGAAAACACGCATTCTTGCCGGCCTAGCCGCCCTGCTGCTTAGTGCAAACTGTCTGGCGGCTTTTCCTGAACGCGCGGTCACACTGATTGCGCCCTTCCCGGCCGGTGGCGCAGCTGACGTGATTGCCCGGCTGCTTGCCAGACAACTTGAACTGCAACTCGGCAAGGCAGTCATCGTCGAAAATAAATCCGGTGCGGGCAGTGTGATTGGCGCAGCGTATGTTGCCAATGCGAAACCCGACGGGTACACCATCTTGCTCGGCTCAAACTCAACCTTTGTCTTGAACCCAGCCTTGATGGCCAAGATGCCCTACGATGCCTCAGTGGATTTTGATGCGATCGGCAAAATCGGCACACTAGGTTTAGCGTTACTGGTCAATCCCCAGGTGCCCGCAAAAAATGTCGCAGAGCTTATTGCACTGATTCGGGCAAATCCTGATAAATACTCTTACGCAAGCTATGGCAACGGCACGACTTCAAATTTCGCTGGCGCAATGTTTAACTCAGTCACTGGTCTAAATGTGATGCATATCCCTTACAAGGGCAGCACGCCAGCCATGAATGACACAATCGGCGGACAGGTGCCGATCGCCTATGACACAATCTTAGCGACAACACCGCAAGACAAAGCGGGTCGCGTTCGCGCTCTGGCTGTCACCAGCCTGAAGCGCTCAGCCTTGATGCCCAATGTACCAACGTTGGCAGAGTCTGGCCTAAAAGACTTTAACGTTGTGGCCTGGCAGGCCATCGCAGCCCCAAAAGGCTTGCCTGCCGATGTCAAGGCCGCTTTACAAAAAGCCTTGAAAGCGGTGATTGATGACCCCGCCGTCGTTGAAAAAATGGCTGCAACAGGCTTTGATGTGAGCTGGAACCCAGCCAACGACTGGGCGCAAATGATTCGTGCTGAAATTGCTGAAGCCAAAGCGATCGCAGAAAAAGCAAAAATCACGATCGAATAATTGTTTTTCTTTGGATGACACATGTCGCTTTTTTTGATTCGCCATGGCGAAACGTTGTTGAATGCTGCGCGTACGGTGCAACCCGCGGCAACCCCTCTGGCTCCACGTGGGCTTGCGCAGGCCGAACTTGTTGCACAGCGCGTGGTCGGGCTCAAACCTGCTGCGATCTTATCGAGTGATATGCCGCGTGCCTGGCAAACTGCTGAAGCCATCGCACGCCATACGGGGCTCGAACCTCTCAGCACCGAACTCCTGCGCGAACGTAATTTCGGCGACCTGCGCGGCCGACCCTACGACTCGTTAAGCTTTAACCCGCTTGAGATGATTGAGGCGCCCGCAAACGGCGAATCGCTCGCTGAGTTTCACGAACGCGTCAGCGAGGCGTTTGAGTATGCGGCGCGCATGCGCGTATCGCTCGATGGGCCGTTGATTGTTGTGTGTCATGGCCTGGTGATTCACGCCATGCTCGCGAACTGCATTGATGTGGGTCGACATCCCATACCTGCTCGTATCGGCAACACCTCAATCACTCAGGTCGTTGCACAACACCCTTTCAAAGCTGAACTGGTGAACTGTACGGCGCACCTAGACGGCACCGAACTGGCTGAAGACACGAAAAGCTTATCGGGCGGCTAGCGCCGACGGCGCGTGCTACTGAGCGCACTGTTTTGAGATAAGGGGCGTGCGACTCAGGGGCAGCACGCCCGATCAGTGTCCACGAGCTGCGGTGTTAGTGAGCTACGGTATTACGGAGTTACGATGTTAACGAGTTGCGGTGTTAACGAGCTACGAATAAATTTTTAATTTTCTGCCACAGAATACTGAACAGTACGCCAACGGGATTGATTGACGCGGCCTGCGGCGGCGCTATGGTTTGCGGGCTCGCCAAGCGCTGCGTCACATTCTTACCAAAGTCCGCGACCATCCGTTTGACAAACTCTTGCACTAACCCAGAGCGCGAAAACTGCGCCAGGGGTCCTTGCAAGGTGTAGAGCAGATCCACAGCGACACGTGTACTCGAAGCACTGACCGCTTCGAGTTGATAGCGGACATCGCCGGTTGCACGCGACTGACTCACCGAATCCTGGCCAGCCCCTTTCAAGACTGCAATACGTTGCGCTGGATCACGGTCAATGGTTGCGTTGCCCTTAAAGGTTGCAGCCATCGGACCAAACTTGATCGAGATCTTACCGGCGACCTGCTCGGGCGTTTCACTCTCAATCTGTGCCCCGGGCAGGCAACTTGCAACAGCATTTAAGTCAGACATGAAAGACCAAACATCTTCAACACCAAAAGGAACCTCAAATGACGCGTGAACCTTCGTACCTTTTTGCTGTGACTCTTGCCGTGTTGACGGACTCGCTTGAAATTTAGCTGGGTCACTTGTCAAAGCACTTGACTCAGGGTTCTGTTCAACACGACGCTTGGCCTCGAAGCTCGTGAAACCTTGCGCGAATTCAGAAGCGGCAATTCGCTGTGCGCCCCCCTTTACCGCCGCCAGACGCAATGCTTGCACCTGAGCATCCGGCTGATCGCGCAAATCTTGCAACACGGCCAAAATTGCCGAGACGATTCCCATATAACCAGTACAGCGGCACAAGTTGCCCGCAAGCTCAATCCGAACGCGCTGCTCATCAGCATTCGGCAGACGCAAAATAATATCTCGGGCTGTCGCTAGCATGCCAGGCGTACAGTAGCCACACTGCAAAGCGTGATGAACATTAAAAGCAGCGCGCAAGCGCGACATCACTGTATCAGACTCGTAGCCCTCAATTGTCGTAATCGCACGCCCTTCACAGGCCACTGCGTACGTAATACAGGCCCTGACGGGCTCGCCATCCAGCAGAACGGTGCACGCGCCACAGACACCGTGTTCGCAGCCAAGATGGGTGCCCGTAAGTTGCACAACGTCACGCAAAAAATCGCCCAAATGGGTGCGGTCAGAGACCGCTTTTTGAATGTTGTTTCCGTTAACCGTTAACGTAATAGTCTTCATGCGTGGATTCTCGACCTAAGGCTCAGTCTGTTGACCCCTTCACAGTAGGTCATGACGTTAATATTTTTCATGATTCGCCTCAGGCACCAAAGGCCTGTTTGAGACAGCGCGCCACTGCAGCACCGGCCATGCGGCGCCCAAGCGTATCGAGTTGCTCAATTGACCCCTTTAACGCAGCCTCTATGGCCGCCTCCGAGGCGGCAGCCACGCCACTGCGGGCAACCTCACTGGCAAGCGCCTCAAGTGCTACCGGCGCCCCATCTAGGGCGCCCACAACAATCTGCGCTGTCGCGGTAGCGGGTTCAAAATAGGCGGCACAGCTCGCCTCGGCAAATTCGCCTGTCTTTCGACAAAATTTGTAATACCCCCAGCGTGCTTGAGTACTCATTAGAGGCAGATGCAATGCAGTAATCACGTCGCCCTCATCCAACATCGTGGTGTAAGCCGCCAACATGAAGTCTTGCATCTCAATCAGTCGAGGTGCTTGCTCAAAGGCACACACCTCAACTTGTGCATTGAGCGCGCGCGCAGCAAGGATCCAATCGGCCGCCGGATCTGCATGCGCAAGGCTGCCACCCACCGTGCCTCGATTGCGCACTGATCGGTAAGCGATACGTGCTGCGACTTCTTGTACCGGATGCCCACGCAACAGGTCAAAATCGCCGTCTTCAATCTCGGCGTGCGTCACTGACGCGCCGATACGCACACGCCCCGCAATCAACTCAACCTGGCGCAGTTCATTTAAACGCGATACGTCAAGCACCTGCGCAGGGCGCGCCAATCGTAAGTTCAGCATCGGGCCAAGCGATTGGCTCCCGGCCATTAACTTTGCCTGGTCGCCAGATTGAGCTAACTTTTGCATGGCCTGGGCAAGCGTGGCCGGTTTGACATAGTCGAACTGTGCCGCCTTCATTGTGCAACACCTGTTTTTTGCTCAAGGGCCTCGAGCACGCGTCGCGGTGTTAATGGCGTACGCGCCAACTCGGCGGCACCGACTCTGCGTAAGGCATCATTGACCGCACCAAAAATCGCAGCGGGTGGTGCAATCGCACCACCCTCGCCCATACCTTTTGCACCAAACTCTGTGTGCGGCGAAGGCGTTTCAAAATGATCCATCCGAATGTTAGGAACCTCAGTCGCGCCAGGCATCACGTAATCTGCAAGGGTCGAGGCTAGTGGTTGCGCAAACTGGTCATAGCGCATTTCTTCATAGAGAGCCGTGCCAATCCCTTGGGCTACGCCGCCGATCGTTTGGCCTTCAACCACCATAGGGTTGACGAGTACGCCGCAATCTTCAACCACCACATAATCTAAAATTTCAACGCCGCCCATTTTCGGATCGACCGCGACCAACGCTGCATGTGTGGCATAACTAAACGCACCGGTATCGACACGGGGCTTATAACCAACTGTCGCCTCGAGGCCGATTGGATCAACGTCTGGCGGCAAGAGCTGCGGGCTAAGGTACCAGGCGTTGGCTATTTCACTTAATGAAACCCGGCGCCCATTGCAGCAAACTGAACCGCCCTCGAGCACGACCTCGGTCGCAGCGGCACCCAACAGATGCGCACCAATTTTTAATAATTGCGGCAAGAGTTTTTGGCAGGCCTGCGAGACGGCCCCACCAGACATCACCAAAGAGCGCGATGCGTAGGTGCCGCTTGAATAAGGCGTTTGACCCGTATCGCCATGCATCACCCGCATTTTAGAAAGGTCAATCCCTAAGACCTCGTGCGCAATCTGTGCAAAGGTAGTTTCCATCCCTTGCCCATGCGAATGCACACCGACTCTAATTTCAAGACCGCCATCAGGTGTCATGCGCACCATCGCCTGATCAAAGCCAGGCACAATGGGCATTCCCCAGGCGGCAAACACCGAGGTACCGTGAGCGGATTGTTCGGTGTACGTTGCTAAACCAACACCGATTAAGCGTCCATCAGCCTCGCCTTGCTGTTGCCGCGCACGCACCGCTTTAACATTGATCATTTCAAGCGCGCGCCGAACACTCGCCGGATAATCGCCGCTATCAAAGTGCTTATTTGCCACGTTCACGTAAGGCATTTGCTCGGGCTGAACAAGATTCTCAAGGCGAATCTCCCAAGGCTCACGACCCACCTCAAGCGCAAGTGCATTAAGCACGAGCTCCATGGCAAAGCACACACCCGTTCGGGCAACGCCTCGATACGGTACAAAGCCTGGCTTGTTTGTGGCGACACATTGCGTGATGCAGCGATAACCATCAAAGGCGTAAGGACCGGGCAGATTACCGATCGCCTGACCGGGCTCAATTCCAATGGTAAACGGCCAAACAGAATAAGCACCGCCATCAATCGTGATCTTCGCATCCAACGCCAATAAGCGGCCACGACGATCGGCGTAAGCGGTCATCTCGTAGTGATGTTCGCGCGTATTCGCACCAGCGATCAGATGCTCTCGACGATCTTCAAGATAGCGAAAAGGCTTGCGATAGGTCTTGGCCAGCCAGGCCACGCACAACTCTTCTTGCTGCAGCACGCATTTGTAACCAAACGCCCCGCCCACATCCGGCGAAATCACGCGTACCTGTCCCTGATCCATCTGCAAATACTGAGCCAGTGCTGTACGGATCAAATGCGGCACTTGGGTGGCACTGATCACCACCAATTGATTTGCCTGATGATCCCAATAGGCGAGTACGGCTTTTCCCTCAAGCGGCACCATACACTGACGCGAAAGGCTCATTATTCGATGAACAACAACCTCGGCCTTTGCGGCTAATGCGTCAAAATTTTTATCAATCGACAACGTCACGAAGGCGTTGTCTTTCCATTGGTCATGCACCAGATTTTGAGTCGCTTGCATGGCGCTTGCTACGTCAGCGTAGGCTGGCAACTCTTGATACTGCACCTGCACGGTTTCAAGCAAATCTTCAGCCTCAGCCCGCGTCGGCGCAAAACCCATGACAACCGGCTCACCGACAAAACGCACTTTGTCTCGCGCCAAAGGCGGATGCGCCGACAACTGATACGTAGGTAACGACGAATCGGCTGCGATGTCGAGCACATCGCTCAAGTGCGCCCGAGTAAAGACCGCGTGTTGGCTTGCCGCAGCAATCTCAATAGCGGTAAGGCGCGCATGCGCCAACGGACTACGCATAAAAGCGACTTCAGATAATCCAGGCATCACCATATCTGCAACGAAATTTGCTTTGCCATGCAGATGACGATCATCTTCTTTGCGCAAGACCCTGGCCCCAATTCCCTGGGGCTTCATGCTCGCGGTGTTACCTGGATGTCCCATGCTTCACACTCTATTCAAACAAGGTTTCACACACAATCAACGACGGTTGACAGCTGCGTAGGTGTAGTTATCTAGCGTCGCCTCAGACAAGCGGAACCAACTGGCTTCGCTTTGCTGGAATTTCTGCCACTCTGGAAAGATCGCTGCGAAATCTGGATTTTTAGCGGAGAGTTCTTTCCAGAGCTCTTGCGAGGCTTGGTAGGTTGCGTCCATCACATCTTTCGAGAACAAGTTCACTTTGGCGCCACCACCAATCAGCTTACGCAACGCCTCTGGATTTTTAGCGTCGTAATTTGCAAGCATCTTGAGCGTTTGCTCATTACAGGCAACTTCGAAGGCCGCTTGATACGCAGGTGGCAGTGCCGCAAACGCCTTGTCATTGACCATCGTCGTGATCGACGCACTACCCTCAAACCAACCGGGGGCATAGTAGTAAGGCGCGACTTTATTCAAGCCAAGCTTTTCATCATCATAGGGGCCAATCCATTCAGCGGCATCAATCGTCCCTTTCTCAAGAGAGGAATAAATATCGGCGGGTGGAATTTGCTGCGGTACCGCCCCAAGCTTTGAGAGCACCATGCCGCCGATCCCGCCGATACGAATCTTTAAGCCCTGTAAGTCGGCCAAAGACTTAATCTCTTTGCGATACCAACCGCCCATTTGCACACCCACGTTGCCGCAGGTGAAATTAATAATGTTGTACTTTTTGTAGACTTCGCGCACGAGTGCCAAACCACCGCCATACATCAACCAAGCATTATGCTGACGCGCATTTAAGCCATAACTCAAGCCGGTATCAAAGGTCAGTGCGGTATTTTTGCCGATAAAGTACGTGCTCAACGTGTGATTGCACTCAACCGTACCGTTACTCACGCCATCCATGCTCTGTGGCGCCGGCATGATTTCACCGCCTGCAAATACGCGAATCTCAAACTTACCATCAGTCAGCTGCGCAACACGTTTTCCAAGCTCTTCAGCTGAGCCATAAATCGTGTCGAGTCCTTTGGGCCAACTGGTAGACATGCGCCATTTGACCGTAGGGTTTGTTTGCGCGAAGGCAGGTGCGCCGATCGCGGCTAGACTAGCGCCGGCGGCTGTAGCAGTTTTGGTAAGAAAACGACGTCGTTGCATGCGAATCCCCTAGAGAGAAGTTAAGTGAGCATACTGATAGGTCA
>CAIZGG010000381.1 GCA_903932425.1 uncultured beta proteobacterium
GACACCAAGAAAGCGCTTAAAACATAGGCCATGCAGGGCCAGACCTTTAACTTTTAGTTATTGGGGGGATTTTACCCTTTGCTCGGTTTCTTAACCCTCGGCACCTCTCCGGTGTAGTCGTTGGCACTAACATCGGGATCTTGGTCGTATTGAGTTTTTTTCTCGACCCACTCTTGATAGACATCTTCGAGGCTTAGCGCCTTGATAATTCGAGCTAGTCGCTTTTTATTCAGTTGAGCAAACTCAAGGTCGTACGGAGGGTGTTTAAGTCGGCTTCGCGGCGAACGCGCAAGATATAGCCAATCAGCGAAGGCCTTTTCGGGGGTCGCGCGCGGATAATCAAAGCGGTTGTCCCGCCAATCTTCGACCGGCAGGGCATCTGGTTCGTGAATGCGCCTGGGCAAGGTATGAAAGCGAAACGAACCGAGCTCGGTTTTGACCGACGCAACATTAATAAGTTTGATACCCGGAGCCATCGGCACCGTACAGGTGACAACGTCGCCAAAGTTATTAAGCAGCCAATCTTGCTCAAGCACCCACGATAGACTAGGCACGGCATTGCGTCGAATGCAAGTTGAGGCCGCTGCAGCGTGAACCCGGCGGTTTCCCATCGAGTTCAAAAAGACTCCTCGACGCACCCGTTGTAGCTTGCCGGATTCGACCGCCTCGTCGACCCAGCGATTAAAACTGGGCTTTGATGGTGGGTTTGGATCAAGCATGGCTTGACCAAGCAGTTGTGTGGTTGTCCAAACATCCACGTTGCGGGTTAGTAATGCATTGTCGAGTGTTAGCTTCCAGGGTGCTGTCATTGTTCGACCGCCGCTTGCGCCCAACGCTGCATTTGTTCAGCCACAGTCAAAGTCATGTGATCCCAGGCGTCTGAAGTGATGCTGGCGCGCTCGGCAGGCGCAATGTATGGCAATAACTCGGAGACTGCTTGGTCGTAATTGATAAGACTGAGTTTATCTACCGCCGTTTCGGCAATCTCTTTTAGCTCTGCAATATCTACACGCGCGGCAAGGATGTCTGCAGGGTTCATCGCCAAAAGATCATGTAAATCGTAAATATCGCGCGGGACATTGCGGTTGGGGCTCATCACCGCTAAGACCTTGCTCGCCGCCAACATGTCATGCGTGTACACGTTAATGTTGAAAGGCGCGATGCCGTAGCGCGGGGGGCAAGAGATTCGGATCTGTTGTTGATATGCTGCCGGTAACGCTGAGCGGCCAGAAAGCTCGACCACAAACTTAACAATCCCCTCGGGGATTTCGCCTGACAAGCGCAATCGTAAGGTGGTATCCGTCGCTTTAAGAACATCGACCAACGCGGAGCGCAGCCCTGCAGATTGAGCCCCTGTAAGCATCGCTTTTTTAAGCGAGCTTTTGGCGGCGTCAGTCGACAGACTTGCGCCACGATCAAAATCAACATCTTTGGTCAAACGCATGCCACCCACTGAGGCGCGCATTGCCATACCACCCTTCAAAATCAGGCGCCCTTCAGCGGCCAGCACCGCCAAGTCTCGCAACATGACAACCTGACAGCGGTCGACCGCGCTCATCTGCGCAGAAAACCCTTTATCTTTGGGGTCGTAAAGATTTGACATATACCGTTAAACTCATTTAATGATATTAACAGTATATGTTAAATCATTAAGGCGAGCAATTCTTGGCTTGATAGCGGCGCTTACCTTTGGCGATTATTCTTACAACCTGCACTTCAGGAATGTCATACATACCAGCTTCGAGGGCAGCGGCCTTGTAATTAGCATCACCTGCCTTATTTTTTTTATTGGCTTTTTTGATCCAGGCAAGCACGGAGGAGCGTGGCACTCTTCGATGACCAACTTCAGAAACCGATCCTCCTTTGAGCTTGTTTGCATCGATCAACATCGCAACGTAAGGACGGCTATGGCCCATTAACTGAGCCGCCTGCTCGGTCGTTAACAAGTCAGTATCGTCACGTTTAACAGGCGGTTGAGTCATCGAGTTATTAGCTATTTTTAACAACAGTGGGGAGCGGATCGACGCAAATCCGGACGACTGCAGTGGGGTGTTCCAATGTCAGCTTCGATGCATTCGGGGGTTTCGATTTACGTTTCATTTTATTAAAAAAACGACAAAACC
>CAIZGG010000382.1 GCA_903932425.1 uncultured beta proteobacterium
ACGAACTCGTATCGACCCCCCATCATTTTGGCGACGTAGCGCTCAGTTAAGTTTGCCGCCTTATGTGCTCGAGGTGTTAACCGCAACTGAGCTTGATCAAAAGCTTGACGTCGTGACGAGCAGTTTGTCGCACGGCGAAAAGCAAGCTCTTGAATTGGCGATGGTGCTCGCACTCGAGCCGCGGGTGGTTTTACTTGACGAACCAACAGCGGGTCTCTCAATGTCTGAGCGCAGCTTGATCGGAAAAATCTTGGTTGACTTAACCAGACGATTTGATCTGTGTCTCTTGTTGGTTGAACATGATCTAGACTTTGTCAGAGAAATTTCTACTCGAATTGTCGTATTACATCAAGGGCGGTTAGTGCTTGAAGGCACTGTTGCTGAAGTTGTAGATTCAGAATTGATCAAAACGATTTATTCAGGAAGCGTCGGCCATGCATAACCAGACCACGCCTTCGAGTACGGGGCTACCTGCCCTTGAAGTCACGGCGATGACGAGCGGCTATGGCGCATTGATGGTATTGCGCAATATTCATTTATCCATAGCCTCGGGCTCAGTCGTTGCGATTCTCGGCAAGAACGGGATGGGCAAAACAACGCTGTTGAAATCGATCTTAGGTTTTTTACCCAAGCAGAGCGGTCAAGTGCTGTTGAACGGTCAAGATATCACCACGATGGCTGCTTACCGGGTTGCACGACAGAGCGTGTCGTACACACCACAAGAGCAAGCTTTATTCGCCGATTTAACCATTAAAGATAATTTACGGCTAGGTTTATCGCGTGACTCTTTGTTAGCAGACCGGCTTGCCGGGGTATACGAAATATTTCCTTTTTTAAAAGAACGACTGGAGCAACTGGCCGGGACTCTGTCGGGTGGAGAGCAGAAAATGCTCTTGATCGCACGTGCCTTGCTCGGTCGTCCCAAACTAATGTTGATTGACGAAATCACCGAGGGGTTGCAGCCTTCGGTGATTCAGCGCGTTGCAAACGCGTTAAGCACTGAACGGCAGCGTCACGGTACGTCGATGTTAATCGTTGAGCAAAACGTTGAATTTGCGTTGCAAGTGGCAGATCACTATATCGTGTTAAAACGAGGTGAAGTCGTTTTGACGGGGCGGACGCGCGAGGCTGGTGCGTTGGGTGCAATCGAAGCAGAGTTGACGATGTAACTAACAGCTATTGACGATGCATGGCAAGATTAGCCTGCGCGGTGGCTCTTGCCTGTCATTCAAAACTTGATTGCCGCGATGACTTTGCACGATTTCTTCCGCTTTATTAATGGTTGTTTGCAATGATGACCTTGCCCAGTATCTCTTGCGCTTCATTCAAGAATTGTCCTTCACAATGACCTCAACCGATTACTCAAAACTTATCAGCGATGTCGATGCGTTGGCAGTCTGGCGCGTAGGCGTTTTGTTTTCTAGATCTGGGGTCACTTCAGTCTCTGAAAGCGAACATTTTTTTGGTACGGTGTTAGCGATTGAAGAAATCAATCAAGCTGGTGGCGTGCTTGGTCGTCTGATCGAACCCGTTGCGCTTGATCCTAAGTCAGACCCCTCGCTATACCGGACTTGTGCCGAGCAGTTGTTGCTTGACGAGGGTGTGAGCGTGATTTTTGGCTGTTCGACCTCTTCGTCGCGCAAGGCTGTCTTGCCGGTCATTGAGCGCTGTAATGGCTTGCTTTGGTACTGCTCTTTGTATGAAGGCTTTGAATTTTCACCTAATGTGATCTACACCGGTGCAGCGCCTAATCAAAATAGTCTGCAACTTGCTGCCTATCTTTTGAGCGAGGGTCACAAACGCTGGCATTTGATTGGCTCTGACTATATATACCCCAGAGAGTCTAATAGAATCATGCGCGACGTGGTAGAGCAGCACGGAGGCGAAATTACCTCCGAGATGTATTTTCCAACAGAAGTGAACACGGGTGAATTAGCGCGTGCCGTGCAATTGATTAAGAGTGTGAAGCCTGACGTTGTTTTTTCTACGCTAGTCGGGCGCCCAGGTAGAGAGTTTTATCGGCTCTATCGAGAGCTCGGTATCGATCCCGCTGAAATTCCGATTGCTAGTTTGACCATGGCAGAAGGTGAATTGGCGTTGATTGATCCGTGTTTATGCCAAGGTCACATTACCTCGGCTACTTATTTTGGCTCAATCAACTCTGCAGCGAATCGAAAATTTGTTAAAGCATTTCAGGCACGTTTTGGAGCGACGACACCTGTCAGCCTGTGGTCTGAGGGCGCTTATAGTCAGGTACATCTTTTTGCTCGCGCGCTTGAGCAAGCTGGAACCCTTGATATAGAAAAACTTGTGCAAGCTGCGTTGCAAGTTGATTTTGCTGCACCTTCTGGTCACTTACGCTTAGATGCTGAAAATCAACATGCTTGGTTGCGACCACGCATCGGTCGAGTTGGTGTGACAGGTGACTTTGACATTATTTGGGAAGCTGATGCGTCCGTTAAGCCTGACCCGTATTTGACCTTGTATGGTTTGACAGATCCTTTTGTTCGGTAGCTGAGCGATGAACATTAAACGTCTGTTTGAAGATCTGCGTGGCACACGCGTCGTTGTGGTTCACCCCGAGGGTGCTGAGTGTAACGTGCTTGTGAATCAGTTAAAGCGCTTCGGTTGTCTGGTTCAAGTGCTGTGGCCTTGTCCCTCCTCGCCGCCTAAAGAGGCTGAAGTGATTTTTGTGTTGGTTCCGGCAGAGCAGGGCAACACGCATTTTTGGAGTGTTGTTGACTGCGACGCGTTAATCATTGCTCTGGCTGAATATGAAAATCCTACGGTTCTTAAGGGGATTCTGGATATCAATGCCCAAGCAGTGATTAATAAGCCCTTTCGCTCAACTGGTATTCTTAGCACCCTGATTTTGGCGCGTGCCAACAGAGGCTATCAAGACCGGTTGCTGGTTAAGGTGAAAAAACTTGAAGAGAATCTGCGTTCACGTCGTGAAATCGAGCGTGCGGTTAAATTGTTGGCAGAGCGTCATGGCTTGACCGATATTCAGGCGTATGAACAGATACGCCGCCAAGCAACCCAAAAGCGTATTTCGATTTCAGAATTGTGTGGGGTGATTAACAGTGCGGGGTCAATTTTAGATGGCTTATGGCCGATTGATCAGTGACGAGGCGCAACCCCATCTTTTGAAGCTGGAAGTTGATTAGTACTGGCCTCGACTATTAGTGTTTGGACTGCGGATGCTCTTGCAAAAACACTCTTAAGGCTGCATTGATACGCGTCTGCCACCCTTTGCCCGTCGCCTTGAAGGCGGCCAGCAAGTCGGCGTCAAGCCTCAGAGCGGTAAACACTTTTGTTTCTGCTGCTTTGGGTCGGCCTCTGGGCCGCTTCATTGCAAGCACCTGAGCGTATTTTTCTGGACCAAAAAAGTCGGCAGCGTTTTGCGGCTTGTCAGATAGGTTGAATACAAGCTCAGGGTTGTCTGGATCAGCCGCGATTCCCGCACTAATCTGTGCGTCTTCTTTAGCTGTCGGATACCGTGTATTGGGTTTCAGTTTTGGCATAACCTTTTATTTCTCGAAAATTAGCTTTGCGCAAGCTGATGACACGAAGGGCTTCGCTACGTTCGCAAAACACCAGTACGCACAGCCTGTCAGAAATGTACCCAATCGCCTGAAACCTAGTTTCGAGGTAACTTCGACGCTGATCCTGTTTGATAAGTGCTGTTTCCCACTCAAATTCTATGACTTGTTCGAATTTAAGACCGTGCTTGGCGAAATTGCTAAAGTTTTTGAGTACATCGTATTCATAATTCAATTATTGTATCAACAAAAAATAAGTTGGAACGCTTGATTTGCGTTGCCATCCTATAGATGTCCATTGACCAATACATCCGTAGCTGGACTGTTTGGTCACATGTGCTGGGTCAAAAATTGAACAATGGTTGCATCATGCTGTTTTGACGCAAACTCCAGTTAAGATGCTGATGCCTACCCTCTGGAGTCAGACCATGCTATTCGCCTTGTTAATTGCAGTGCACACCTTGTCAGCGGTTGTTTGGGTAGGCGGGATGTTCTTGATGCACTCTTCGCTGCGCCCAGCTGCTGCGGCTTTGCTTGAGCCGCCCGCGCGTCTGCCTTTACTCTGTGGTGTGATGGCGCGCTTTTTTATCTGGGTGAAGGTGGCCATCACCTTGTTATTTGTGACCGGCATTTGGCTGATCTCTTTGCACGGCAGTTTTGGCAAAGCGGGCTGGCATATTCATCTGATGGTCTTGATCGCAGTGATCATGGCTGCAATCTTTGGCATGATCTATGGTGGGCCGTTTAAACAACTCAAAACTGCGGTGGCTGCAAAAGAGTGGCCTAATGGTGGCGCGGCAATGGCTAGCATTCGTAAATTGATTTTCATCAACTTGATTCTTGGCCTGATCACTGTCGCGGTTGGGGCGGGCGGGCGTTATTTGCCGCTGTAATTACATCACAGCGCCAATCTGCCAAGGCACAAACTCGCTTTGTCCATAGCCATGAATTTCGCTTTTCGTGCGCTCGCCTGAAGCTACTTTGATAATCAATTCAAAAATCTGCGCGCCTTTTTCGGCGATTGACATGCCGTCATCGACGATCTCGCCGCAGTTGATGTCGATGTCTTCGCTTTGACGCTTCCATAAAGCGTTGTTGGTCGATAGTTTGATCGAGGGTGTGGGCGCGCAGCCATAGGCCGAGCCGCGTCCGGTGGTGAAGCAAATCATGTTGGCGCCACCTGCGACCTGTCCCGTAGCCGATACGGGGTCGTAGCCCGGCGTATCCATATATACAAAGCCTTTGGTCGTAACAGGTTGTGCATATTCGTACACGGCCTCTAAACGCATGGTGCCGCCTTTGGCGACAGCACCCAATGATTTTTCTAGAATTGTTGTCAAGCCACCGGCCTTGTTGCCGGCCGAAGGGTTGTTGTTCATCTCGCCTTGGTTGCGCGCGCAGTAGTCTTCCCACCAATGGATGCGCTCGATGAGTTTTTCGGCCACGGCAGGGCTTGCAGCGCGCCGTGTCAGCAAGTGTTCGGCACCATAGATCTCTGGCGTTTCAGACAAAATCGCTGTGCCACCGTTTTGCACTAGCAAGTCAACCGCCACACCGAGCGCAGGGTTGGCCGAGATGCCCGAGTAGCCGTCCGAGCCGCCGCATTGCAGGCCAAGCGTCAAGTGGCTGACCGGTACGTCGGTACGTACCACTTTGTTGGCATGCGGCAGCATTTGTTGAATCAGTTCAACGCCTTTACGCACAGTTTTTTGTGTGCCGCCGGTCTCTTGAATGTTGAAGGTTTGAAATAAGGGGTTTTCAGAGAGCTTTTCGGCACTGAGTAAATCGCTGATCTGGTTGGTTTCACAGCCCAAGCCCACCATCAGCACACCGCAAAAATTTGCATGACGTGTGTAGCCCGATAAGGTGCGGCGTAAGACATCAATACCTTCGCCAGTGCTACCCATGCCGCAACCGCTACCCATGGTGAGCGCGACAACGCCATCGACATTTGGAAAGGCTGCTAAGGCCTCAGGGTGCGTCTCGCGATCAAAGTGGCTGGCAATCGCACGCGCTGCAGTGGCCGAGCAATTAACGCTGGTCAAAATGCCTAAATAGTTTCTGGTGGCAACGCGGCCGTCTGCGCGCACGATGCCTTTAAAGGTACGTGGCGTCGCGACATATTGCGTGGGCTTGGCATCGACGCCAATCGCATAGTCGCGGCTAAAGGCGCCGCCTTCGGCGCCGATGCTTAAGTTATGGATGTGTACGTGTGCCCCAGGTTCAATGTCAGCGCTGGCAAACCCAATGATCTGGTTATAGCGGCGAACGGGCTCACCTTGCGTAATCTTTTTTGTGGCAACTTTGTGCCCAGGTGGCACCAGGCCACGAATCGTGACATTCTCAGAGGCAAGCTTAGTGCCTGAAATTAATTGGTGACGTGCAATCACCACATCATCCTGAGGATGAAGACGAATAACCGGTTCCATGAGGTTTCCTATTCTTTGACGGATCCGGTCATCCCAGATACGTAGTATTCAACGAAAAATGAGTAAATAAAGGCGACAGGCAGCGAGCCTAGTAAGGCACCCGCCATCAGCGACCCCCAATGATACACATCACCCTCAACGAGTTCGGTGATCACGCCGACTGGCACCGTCTTAATCTCAGATGATGAAATAAACGTGAGAGCATAAATGAATTCGTTCCACGAAAGCGTAAAAGCAAAAATCCCTGCAGAAATCAAGCCGGGTACCGCCAACGGCAAAATAATGCGGGTGAGAATCTGCCAGCGGGTGGCACCATCAATCATCGCGCACTCTTCAAGTTCGAAGGGGATTGTTCTGAAGTAGCCCATCAACAACCAGGTGCAAAAAGGCACCAGAAAGGTTGGGTAGGTCAGTATTAAAGCCATTCGCGTATCGAACAGGCCATACTGATACACGATGCTCGCAAGCGGAATAAAAATAATTGAGGGAGGTACAAGGTAGGCAAAAAAGATCATCATGCCCACAGCTTTTGAACCTTTAAACCGCAGTCGCTCAATCGCATACGCGGCGAGCACCGAGGTAAAAAGCGAAATGAAGGTGGCGCACACCGAAACGATCACCGTATTGAGTAGCCACGCTGGATACGAGGTATGAAATAAAAGCTTTTTAAAATGAGCGAGCGTCGGGTTGATCAGCCAAAATGGATTGCCGGCCTTAGCGAGCAGTTCTTCATTCGGTTTAAAGGCGGTCATCCCCATCCAGTAGAACGGGAACAACAAGATGATGAGCATGACACCTAACGGGATATAAACCGTGACCCACCGTCGCGGCAGTGAAACTAAAAAATCCATCCCTTCACTATTTTTGTTGGCCACGGCCGACTCCTAAGATTATTTGTCTGAGCCTTGCTGCCAAGCGCGACGCTGTAAACCGAAATAACTGAACATGATGGCGGCCAGCAGCAGAGGCACCATCATCGTGGCGATCGCTGCGCCTTCACCCATCGATCCACCAGGGATCGCACGTTGAAAAGCCAGGGTTGCCATCAAGTGTGTCGCGTTCAAGGGGCCACCTCGAGTCAGCACATAAATCAATTGAAAATCGGTAAAGGTGAACAGCACTGAAAACGTCATCACCACCGCAATGATCGGTGTGAGCAAAGGCATCGTGATAAAACGAAATTGTTGCCAGGGCGTTGCGCCGTCGATCGATGAGGCTTCGTAGTATGAGGGCGAGATCGTTTGCAGGCCAGCGAGCAGTGAGATCGCCACAAACGGAATGCCGCGCCAAACGTTGGCGATGATGGTCGACATTCTTGCCAGCCAAGGGTCACCCAAGAAGTCGATGTAAGTGTCGATGAGCCCCATCTTGACCAAAAGCCAACTCACGACCGAAAACTGTGTGTCATAGATCCACCAGAACGCGATGGCACTGAGCGCAGTGGGCACAATCCATGGCAGCAAGACCACAGCTCTAAAAAAAGATTGAAACGGGAGTTTTTTATTTAAGATGATTGCCAGCCAAAGCCCCAGAAAGAACTTTGCGATGCTGGCAACGATTGTGTAGAAGAGGGTATTAAACACCGAGAGCATAAAGACACTATCGGTAATTAAATACGTGAAATTTTCAAAGCCAATCCATACGCCTGGCCGACCGACCTTGGCATCGGTAAAGCCGAGCCAGGTGCCGAGCACCAACGGATACGCGAGCAGCCCAATCAGTAACAACGCCGCAGGTACCATAAACGCGATTCCTAACGCATGGCGATTGGATTGAAAGCGTTCAAGTAACGAGATAGGTTTCATCTTTTTCTTCGTGAGGCCTCGCCGTTCAGGGCGAGGGGTACGTCTTTGTCAATCGGATTGAACTTGCGTGAACACGAGGTTGATCGCTCACCCAGTATTCACGCTAAGCGGCGCTCGACTTAGCTTTTGTAGTAACGCTTTGCCCGATCTGCTGCACGCTGTGCGGCTTCTTTGGGCGTCTTGTTACCACTTGCCGCTTCGGCAACCATGTCCAGAACGATATAGTCAGCCAGACACGCTGCTGACGCAGCACCCAGCGGACCAGAATAACCGTGGTTAGTCACCATGGCAGGGATCTCGCCGTACGGTTTGGCTTTTGGATCCGAGGTCCAGATTGGATTGTTCGCATAGGCTTTCAAGGTCTGCGCACCGTAGCCGATTGATTTCTCAAGCCAAGGGTTGTACTGCTCGGCTTCCATCAACCAGCGCGCCAGTTCACGAGAGGCATTTGGAAACTTCGTGTGTGCAAACAACATCATCTGTGTGATTTGTGCGAGTTCCATGGGGCGACCAACAGGTCCAACCGGAAAGTGCGCGTGTTGGATATCTTTTGCCATCTCTTGCATCTTGGCGTCAGCCGACATTTTGGCTGCGTAGTAGACCGAAATCCCGTTTGCCGTTAAGCTGATTTGCCCGTCAAGAAACGCCTTGTTATTGTTTGGGTCTTGCCAAGACAGCGTGCCCGGGACAAAGGTTTTGTAAAGTTCTGCAGCGTACTCGAGCGAGGCAATCGTCTCGGGTGAGTTGACGACGACATTGCCTTTCTCGTCGACCAAGCGCCCGCCGTGCGACCACAGTAGCCAATGCACCCAGTTATTACCATCACCAACTGCCTTGCCCAACGCAAACCCAGCGGGGGTGCCTTTCGCTTTGAGATTTTGGCAGAGCTTTAAAAAGCCCGCAGTATCTTTTGGAATAGCCTCAAAGCCCGCCGCTTGAATTTGACTTTGACGATAGACCAACGCGTTGGCAATCACGGCCCAGGGCACGGCAATCCATTTTTTGTTCAACTGGCCATATTGTTGAGCCACGTCGTACCAGCCACCATACTTGTTGCCTAAGTAGGTGCAAAGCTCGGTGACGTCAAGCAACTTCGTGGGATACTGAAACGGGTCATCAAACCAGCCCATGATGATATCTGGACCACTGCCCACGTTCGCTGTGACGGCAGCTTTGGGTCGAATATCTTCAAAGCCTTCGTTGTCTACGCGAACTTCAACGCCGGTGGCTTTCGTAAAATTTGCAATGTTGATCATGAATTGATCTTCGTCACCTTGCACAAAACGCTTCCAGCGCAAGACGCGCAATTTTGCGTCGGCTTCTGGCTTGTAAGACAGGGTTGGCGTTTGAGCCAGGGCAAAGGGGCTGTAGCTGCTTAGTGCACTAGCGCCTGCTACAGCTAAACCGGTACCGATAAACTCGCGACGAGAAACATCTTTCATTTTGATCTCCTAGGTCAGGGGGCAGTAATCTGCTCTGGACTGCGTTGTGTCAAACTAAAAAAATAAACGGACTACAACTGCGGTTGTTGCAAAACGGCGATAAAAATAACCAAGACAACACTCAAACACTTTTTAATAATCAGACAAAAATAGTTAAGGTAATACTCAGGTACTTTTTGACGATAAAACAAAGCCAGTTTTTGCATCAAACAAATGGCAACGCTTAACGTCGGGCCGCAATCTCAATACCTGCCCGGGCTGAACATCTACCCGTTCATGAAAGACGATTGACATGGGTGTGCCGCTGAGTTCTCCAGTGATAAAGGTCTCGGCGCCCGTGGGTTCAATGACGTTTGCCTGGACGGATAGCTGACCCGCCCCATCAATGATCAGATGTTCAGGCCGCGTTCCGAAAAAAGCCTCTTGACCGTCCTGCCCGACAAGATGGGGGCGTACAACAATGCGTACGCCATCGCGCAATTCAATCGCAGTATTGCCATTTTCGTGCCTGAGCATTCCGGGCAGCATGTTCATTGCGGGAGAACCAATAAAGCCGGCAACAAAGGTGTTCACGGGGTTTTCATAAAGTTCGAGCGGCCCGCCTGTTTGCTCAATAATGCCATCGCGCATCACCACAATCTGATCGCCCATAGTCATGGCTTCAATTTGATCGTGTGTCACGTACACCGAGGTTGTTTTTAGACGTTGGTGAAGCGCTTTAATCTCTGTGCGCATCTGTACGCGCAATTTCGCGTCGAGATTAGAAAGTGGCTCATCAAATAGAAACACCTGAGGATCGCGCACAATGGCACGGCCCATGGCAACGCGTTGTCGTTGTCCTCCCGACAGCTGGCGTGGATAGCGCTCAAGCAATTCGGTCAGCCCAAGAATTTCAGCAGCGCGTTGCACGCGCGCTTCGCGATCTTGTTTACTGGCCTTCGCTAACATGAGCGAAAACGCCATGTTGTCGCGTACCGTCATATGCGGATACAAGGCGTAGTTTTGAAAGACCATTGCAATATCACGCTCTTTAGGCTGCATCGTATTGACGCATTTGTCGCCAATAAAGATCTCGCCGGCAGTCACCTCTTCAAGCCCTGCCAGCATGCGCAGCAAAGTTGACTTGCCGCAGCCCGAGGGACCAACCAGCACGGTAAAAGAGCCCTCAGGGATGTCGATATCGACACCGTGCAAAATCTCAGTATCCTGAAAAGATTTTTTGACTCCGCGTAAGGTCACACTAGCCATTAGCGAACTCCCTTGGTGACGATGTAGTCTGGTTTGCCAGCACGGGCAAAGGTGATGATGTTTTGCGCGGCTTTGCTACGCAGTTCAATTTCAGCCTCTTGTGAAAAGAAGGCTGCGTGCGGCGTCAAAATCGTACGAGGGTGCTTCACAAGGGGATGGTCGCCCGGTGGTTCTTGCGGCAATACATCAAGCGCCAAACCACCAAGCTGACCTGAGTTGAGCGCGGTCAAAGCATCGTCGACATTGACCAGACCGCCGCGAGCCGTGTTGACAACGTAGCTGCCTGGTTTCATCAGATTCAATACTTTAGTGTTGACGATGTTGCGTGTTTCGTCGTTCAGCGGTGTGTGCACTGAAATAATATCGGCTGTCGCAAAAAGTTCAGTCAGGTCTACTCGTTCGACATAGGGTGGAAAGTCATACGCCATGATGTGTGGGTCACATGCAATGACCTTGCCGTAGGTTTCACGCGCGAGATGCGCAAAGCGACGACCGATACGACCCATGCCAAGCACGCCTACGATCATGTTCGACGGGCGTTTGAGTACCCCAGGTGTGAGGTAATGCCATTTACCTGCGCGGATATCGCGGTCATAAAAAGAAAGATGTCGAGTCAGATTTAAGGCCATCGCAAAGGCATGACTCGCGACTTCGTGTACGCCATAGTCAGGTGAGTTGCCGACCCAAACGCCACAGGCTTGCGCGTCGTCGGTATTGATGGTGTCAAAGCCCGCACCATAGCGGCTGACGATTTTTAACCCAGGCAAGGCTTCAAAGACCTTGCGATTGGCAGGTGCGTATTGAAGTAAAAACGCGTCTGCGTCTTTGCCAGCTGCAATCAGTTCGTCTTCAGTTTTACATTGCGCTGTGGTGACGGTTAAGCCCGCCTGCCGAAATAAGCCCAGTTCAAGGTCTACGTTTGGAAAGTCGAAGTCTGTGATCAATACTTTCATGATGCGGGCTGCCTTTTACTGAACGCGAGCCGCGCAAAACAGATGCGTGCGGCGATTGTTTGTTTGACTTGAGATGGCAAAGGATATTATGGTTAAACCTACAGAGCAATTGGTCTGACCAATTTTTTTGTAAAAAACGGGAAAACCCTTAACCTATCGAAGGCGAATACGATGTCTAAACCGGCCCAATACGATTTTTCTGGCAAGCATGCAGTCATTACCGGCGGGGCCGCTGGGATCGGTGAAGCCTGTGCGGCGCGGCTGATCGGTGGTGGTGCAATCGTGACCATCTGGGATCGCGATGCTAAAAGCTTGTCTGAGGCTCAGGCGCGCTTAGGCGCTTCGGCTCATGGAGTGCAAGTCGACGTGTCCGACGAGCACTCGGTGGCGCAGGCCGTGAAGGCGACGCTAGCGGTTGGGGCTTCAATCGATATTTTGGTTAATAGCGCTGGCATCACGGGGCCTAACGTGACGGTGATTGATTACCCGGTCGATGAGTGGAACCGTGTTTTTGATATCAATGTGCGTGGTACGTTTTTGACTTGTCGTGCGATCGCGCCTCTTATGAAGCAAGCCAATGGTGGCAAGGGCTATGGTCGCATTGTCAATATCGCTTCGGTGGCGGGCAAAGAAGGTAATCCCAACGCATCGGCCTACAGCGCCTCAAAGGCCGCGGTGATGGGCTTGACGAAATCCTTGGGTAAAGAGCTTGCGAACACTGAGATTAAAGTCAATTGCATCACGCCCGCGGCAGTTAAAACTGGCATGTTTGATCAGATGACGCAGCAACATATTGACTTCATGTTGTCTAAGATTCCGATGAATCGTTTTGGTGAAGTGCAAGAAATTGCTAACCTGGTCGCCTGGCTATCTTCTGACGAAGTTAGTTTTTCGACGGGCGCCGTATTTGATATTTCAGGTGGTCGTGCAACGTATTAAGCTTTTTTAGAAAGAGATTGTCATGACTCAAGTCAGCGCTGCACGTCCGGCCTATTCAAGCGAAGCGCTTGTTCAATGGGCCAAGCACCTCTTGATCGCGGCTGGGCTTGATCCAGACATGGCACTGGTGGTTGCGCAAACGCTGGTCGAGGGCGACTTGCTTGGGCATGACACGCATGGTCTGGCCCTTTTGCCGGGCTACCTGAAAGACGTTGAAGCGGGCGGCATGACCCGCGAGGGCGATTACCGCGTGGTGAGTGCTAAGCCAGCCGCGCAGTTGTGGGACGGTATGCGCTTGCCCGGGCCCTGGTTAATTGAACGTGGGTTGGATGTGTTGATTCCGGCCGCGCGCGAGTTAGGCGTGGCTTCGCTCACGATTAAGCGCAGCCACCATATCGCTTGTTTGGCCGTGTATTTAATGCGTGCCGCTCGAGAAGGGTTTTTGATGGTGCTCGCCAGTTCTGACCCTAACGTGGCGAGTGTGGCGCCGTATGGCGGCACGCGTGCTGTATTCACTCCTAACCCGATTGCGATGGGATTTCCGTGTTCGCGCGGCGATGTGTTGATTGATATCTCGGCGTCGATCACGACCAATGGCATGAGCAATCGCAAGGCCGCCGCTGGTGAGAAATTTGCTGAAGAGTGGTTGCTAGATGCACAAGGCATGCCCACCAATGATCCGGCGGTGTTCAGTCAAAAACCGCCTGGCACTATTTTGCCGATTGGCGGGCTGACCTACGGACACAAAGGCTTTGGCTTAGGCTTGATGGTTGAAGCGTTAACGGGTGGTTTAGCTGGCTTTGGTCGTGCCGACCCTAAAGAAGGTTGGGGGGCAACGATCAATATCACCTTGTACGACCCCGATGCCTTTGGCGGGAAAAAAGACTTTCTACGGCAGATGGATCAGTTGGCTGATTCGTGTCTGGAAAACCCGCCGCGGCCGGGGGTGTCCAGGGTGCGTTTGCCTGGCCATGCAGGGCTCGCTGCGCGCGCAGCGCAACTCGCATCGGGTGTCAGGCTTCACCCTTCGCTCTTGCCTGCCTTGACGCCTTTTGCTGAGCGCTTTGGTTTGGCTGCACCAGCCCCGCTTGACGTTTGAGCCTGCGAGGTGTTGCCCGCCTGACTGCCTGATGGCAGCGTTGTGCCGCCAACACCAACGCCTGCCCCTGCAGGCTCGGAATTTTTTAGCCAACTGACCGAAAACCGTTTGTAGGCGCGGTCCATGTGGTGGCGCATCGCAGCGCGAGCGCGGTCAGAATCTTGTGCTGAAACTGCGCGAAGCACCGCTCGATGCTCTTTGATGGCTTGGTCCCACGTGACCTTTGTATCGAAGTAGTTTGATAGTCTTGAAAAGAGCACCCCCATGCGGGCGTCGAACATTTGCTCGACGAGACTCGCCAACACTTGGTTGCCTGTCGCGCGCGCCAAGACGGCATGAAACTGACGATCGGCTTCAAGAGGGTTTTGTTGTTTTGCAGCTAAAACCACCATGTTCTGTAACGCCTGTTCAAGTTCAAGCAGATTGTCAGGGGTTCGACTTGCAGCGGCTTGCGCCGCGATCTCAGCTTCGATCAGTGCGCGCGCTTGAATGAGCTCAAAGGGGGCAAATTCTTTAACCGGGTGTTGCTTGCTCTGTTTGCGTTGGTTGGGCTTGCACACGTACACGCCTGAACCCATTTTGATTTGTACGAAGCCCATCACTTCAAGCGCGATTAAGGCCTCGCGTACCGAGGGGCGCGACACTTTGAATTGTTCGGCCAGGTCACGCTCTGAGGGCAACCGGCTATTGACGGCAAACTCGCCCGCCTGGATCAGTTGTAAAACCTGATCGGCAATTTGTTGGTAGACACGGCGGGTATCAAGGGCTTGGGTCATCATAATTTCATTTTGACACGAAAACTGTTAAATTGGTCAAGCCAATTTGGCAAGATGATTAGGGACAGCGAGTATGCGTTTGCAAGGAAAAACAATTCTGGTTACCGCCTCAGGGCAAGGAATCGGCCGTGCGTGCGCACTGGCTATGGCTCGCGAAGGCGCGACTGTTTGGGCAACCGATATTAAACAAGACCTGCTCAATGCCTATGAAGGTGTCCCTAACATTAAGACCCACACGCTTGATGTTTTAAGTACGGCTGACGTTGATGCGTTTGCAAAAAAGATTGGCAAGATTGATGTCTTGTTTAATTGTGCGGGCTTCGTGCATCAAGGCGACATCATGCAAGTCAGCGACGCCGACTGGGATTTCAGTATGGATTTGAACGTCAAATCCATGTATCGCACGATACGTGCGTTTTTGCCCGGCATGCTTGAGCAAGGCAAGGGCAGTGTGATCAACATGGCCTCTGCGGCTTCAAACATTAAGGGTGCTCCAAATCGTGTGATTTATGGTGCCTCAAAAGCTGCTGTGATAGGTTTGACGCGTGCTTTAGCTGCAGACTACGTGGCCAAGGGTGTGCGCTTCAATGCGATTTGTCCAGGCACCATCGAATCGCCTTCGCTTGGCGATCGAATTCAGGCTGTCTCTAGTCAAACCGGTAAGTCAGTCGCCGAAGCGCGCGAAATGTTTGTAGCGCGTCAACCCATCGGTCGGATCGGCAAGCCCGAAGAGATCGCGCATTTGGCGGTCTATTTAGCTTCGGATGAATCTGCCTTTACAACGGGTACTTCGCAGATTATTGATGGTGGTTGGTCTCTGTAATTTTTTATTTTCGATTTAACTTTTTTCAACATGAAGGAAACTGAATGAAACTCGTACGCTACGGTGCCAAGGGTAAAGAAAAGCCAGGCTTAATTGATAAAGAGGGCAAACTGCGCGATTTGTCAGGCGTGATCTCTGACATCACCAATGATCAATTGTCGGCTGCAGCACTGAAGAAACTCGCCAAGATCAAGACCAGCACCTTGCCCTTAGTGAAGGGCAAGCCACGTTATGGTGTGCCAATTGCCGATATGGGTAAGTTTTTGGCGATTGGCCTGAACTATTCAGACCACGCTGCTGAAGCTGGCATGCCAATTCCAAAAGAGCCCATCATGTTTTATAAGGCCGACACCAGTTTGACCGGCCCCAACGACAACGTGATGTTGCCCAAAGGTTCAAAGAAATCCGATTGGGAAGTGGAGCTTGGTATCGTGATCGGCAAGAAAGCGCGTTATGTCACTAAAAAAGATGCGCTTAAACACGTGGCAGGTTATTGCGTTGTCAATGATGTGTCAGAGCGCGAATATCAGATCGAGCGTGGCGGCACCTGGGATAAGGGCAAAGGCTGCGATACGTTCGGCCCAGTCGGACCATGGTTGGTGACAACGGATGAAATCAAAGATCCACAAAAGCTGGATATGTGGCTTGATGTAAACGGTAAGCGTTTTCAAACCGGCAGCACCAAGACCATGATTTTTGATGCGGCCACAATCATTAGTTATGTCAGCGAATTTACGACCTTGATGCCCGGCGACATTATCACGACCGGCACGCCTCCAGGCGTTGGTATGGGCGTCAAGCCCAAGCCCCGTTTCCTGAAGGCTGGCGATGTGATGACCTTAGGCATTGCTGGCTTAGGACAGCAAACGCAAAAGGTTGTTGCCTTTAAAAAGTAAGTTACTTCATTCGCGAAATCAAAGAGGAAGCTTGAATGGCT
>CAIZGG010000383.1 GCA_903932425.1 uncultured beta proteobacterium
GGCCATTTTTGGTGTTTTTGGCGGTCACCTGCGCCTGTGCGGGTTTCGAATGGTTGCGCCTGACAATGGGCAAACATAGCGTCTGGGCGCTTGTTGGTGCATTTGCCATGTTTGTGGCTTCGGTTTGGCAAGCACACCAATGGATTAACGGGCAATTCGCGCCGCGCATTGTTTTGCAAAGTGCTATTTGCCTTGCAGTTTTTCTGTGGCTCGTGCTTCTGCTACCAGCCTTGTGGCGCGCGCAGGTGACGATGCCGGTTTATCGCTTAGCCAATAGCTTTGCGGCTATCGTGACGTTGCTGGCAACTTGGGGGGCTCTGGCCTATTGGTATCTGCAGCGTGGTGCGATTTTTGTTGTCTCTTTGTTGATTGTCGTTTGGGTGGCTGACATCGCTGCGTATTTTGCTGGACGTGCGTTTGGTCGTCGCAAATTGGCGCCCAGTATCAGCCCTGGCAAAACACTTGAAGGCGCGTTTGCTGGTGTGATCGGAGTGGTGGTGTGGCTGACACTGTCAACGCAATGGCCCGAGTCCTTTGCGGCAAACCTCTTATCTCATTCTTCATGGTTTGGTCTTTTAATCACTGGCGTGCTGCTGGCTGTGTTCTCTATTGCAGGCGACTTATACGAATCGTTGCTTAAGCGTCGAGCAGGCGTGAAAGATTCAAGTCAATTATTACCTGGTCATGGCGGGGTCTATGACCGCATTGATGCCGTGGTGGCAGTGGTGCCTTTAGGATTTTTACTGATTGAGTGGCGCTCATGGTAGCGTGCACTCGTGTCACCATTTTGGGGTCGACTGGGTCAATCGGTCAAAATACGCTTGATGTGATCGCTCGGCATCCGGATCGGTTCGCCGTGCACACACTCACTGCGCACAGCCGCATGGATCTGTTAGCAAGGCAGGCGTTTGAAGCAAAGGCAATAGCCGTGGCGGTGCCTTCTCCAACTGCGGCTGAGCGTTTTAAAACCGCCTGGGGCGACCAAGCGAACCGCCCAGAAATTCGGATTGGTGCGCAGGCCCTCGTTGAGGTCGCTGCTGATCCAGCGAGTCAAGCTGTGATGGCCGCCATCGTGGGCTCGGCGGGACTGCCCGCTGCACTGGCGGCTGCGCAGGCAGGCAAGCGCGTCCTTTTGGCTAATAAAGAGGCCTTGGTTGCGGCTGGGTCTATTTTTATGGCAACTGTACGCGATCACGGGGCTGAACTTTTGCCCATCGACAGTGAACACAATGCGATTTTTCAGTGTCTGCCACATCATGACCGTGCCAGTGCGCCGACGGGCCCTGCGGCAGGTGTGCGACGTCTGATACTGACGGCCTCAGGCGGCCCTTTTCGCAACCAACGCTGGAAAGACTTGGCGCACGTTACGCCCGAGCAGGCCTGTGCACATCCCAACTGGAGCATGGGCAGAAAAATTTCAGTTGATTCAGCCACGATGTTAAACAAAGGGCTTGAGGTCATTGAGGCGCATCATTTGTTCGCGATGCCTGCCGAACGCATCAGCGTGGTGATTCATCCACAAAGCGTCGTGCACTCGATGGTCGAGTACGAAGACGGGTCAGTGCTTGCGCAACTCGGCCAGCCTGATATGCGCACTCCGATTGCGTACGGCTTAGGCTTTCCTGAACGAATCAGCTCAGGGGTTGGGATGCTAGACCTCGCGCTCGCTGGCCGCCTCGATTTTGCCCAGCCTGACATGGCGCAATTGCCTTGTTTGGCTTTGTCGTTTCAGGCCCTGAAGGCAGGACAGGGCGCTTGTATCGCCCTGAACGCTGCCAACGAGGTCGCAGTTGCCGCGTTTCTAGAAAGACGTCTTGCTTACACCGAGATTGCTCGGGTCATCGAAACAACGCTCGCGTGGCAAGCAGGCCAGCCTGATACGACTCTGTCATCGTTAGACGATATCATTGCCCTAGACGAGCGATCGCGCGAAGCTGCGCGCCGCGCGGCCACGGTTTAAACCTCCTCGCGTCATTTATTTAAAGAGAAATATGCTTTTCACTTTGTTCGCGTTTCTGGTTGCTCTGGGTATCCTGATTACCTTTCATGAACTCGGGCACTATTGGGTTGCACGTTGGTGCGGCGTCAAAATCTTGCGTTTTTCGTTAGGGTTTGGCCGCGTCTTGCTCAAACGTGTCGACCGCCATGGCACAGAATGGGTATTGTCAGCCTTGCCCCTTGGTGGCTATGTCAAGATGCTCGACGAAGAGGTGCAAGACAGCGATGACACACGTGCACCTCTGGCCAAGGATTCGCAAAGTTTTCAGGCGCAACCGGTCGGCAAACGCTTTGCGATTGTCGCTGCAGGCCCCATCTTCAATTTGCTCTTGGCGGTGATGTTTTACGCATCCTTGAACCTGTTCGGCACGCAAGAGCCTGCTGCAATTCTTTCCAAGCCGCCCGTTGGCACCCCCGCCGCGCTGGCCGGTTTACAGGGCGGCGATCAGATTACTTCCGTCAACCAGCAGTTAGTGGCCTCGTGGCCTCAGGCGCGTTGGGCGTTATTGCAAGTGGTTGCGGATGGTGGGCAGGTTGAAATTGGCCTTGAGCGCTCTGCAAGCCGACTGACCCGCGTGCTCGAGGTGCCGGTTGTGGCTGACCCCACCGGCGAAGATCCAATGCGCAGGCTTGGTTTAGCCATTGGCGGCATGACCCCGCAGATTCGTTCGGTGGTTGACTCAAGCGTGGCGCAGGCGGCTGGTCTGACTGCAAACGACCTAATTGTTGCGGTTGACGGAGAACAACGGCCCGACGTGGCTCAGGTCATCCGAATTATTCAAGCAAACCCAAACCAACCGCTGGCGTTCGAAGTCGAGCGTGAGGGCCAAATCAGGCACGTAACGCTGACGCCCGCTGCGGTAACCCTCGAAAACGGCAAGGTCGTTGGTCGGGCCGGTTTTCAGTTGGGCGGTCACGTGCCGATGGTCGAAGTGAACTATGGCGTGTTTGAAAGCGTTTGGCTGGGTGTGACCAAAACCTTCGATACCGCCTGGTTTTCTTTGAAAATGATGGGAAAAATGCTGATCGGCGAGGTTTCGATCAAAAACATCAGTGGGCCCGTCACGATTGCTGATTACGCAGGGCAAACTGCGCGAATTGGGTGGGCGGCCTACATTTCGTTTCTGGCACTCGTCAGTGTCAGCCTCGGAGTACTGAATTTACTGCCAATTCCTATGCTAGACGGCGGGCATCTGCTGTACTATCTAGTTGAAATCATACGGGGTAGCCCGCCGTCAGCGCGTTCGATCGACTGGGGGCAACGGGCTGGCATGGCAGTGTTGGCTGGTTTGATGGTCGTCGCCCTATTTAATGACTTAATTCGCATTTTTAATTAGGTCTTTTCTGTCTTAAAATCGTTTGTTTATTTAATTAATGACCGTTAGCTCGTTTCAAGGATTGTTCAGAATGCCCGTCAGCTTGGATTGTTTTCGCGCCCGTTGTCGGCTACTGCTATCGACAGTATTTGTGCGGGCCTTAGTGCTGCTATGTATTGCCGGTCCCCTGACGGCAAATGCGTTCGCACCTTTTGCTGTCAGCGATATTCGCGTAGAAGGTATTCAGCGCACTGAGCCAGGCATTGTGTTTAGTCAGTTGCCGGTCAAAGTTGGTCAACAATTTACTGACGAGCTTGCAACCGAAGCGGTGCGACGCCTCTACGCAACAGGTTTGTTTTCTGATGTGCGTATCGAGACCTCCAACCGAGTCGTGGTCGTGGTGGTGCAAGAGCGTGCCACAATTGCTTCGTTGTCCTTCAACGGGATGCGTGAGTTCGAACCAAAAAACATCACAGACACCTTGCGTCAGATTGGCTTTGGCGAAGGGCGCGTATTCGATCAGTCCATGCTTGAGCAGGCTGAATTTGAGTTGCGCAACCAGTATCTAACCAAGGGCAAGTACGCTGCAGAAATCACCTCGACAGTGACTCCACTTCCGCGCAATCGGGTTGGTGTAAATTTTGATGTCTTCGAGGGTTCAGTCGCTCGTATTCGTGAAATCAAAATCGTCGGAAGCGAGGCCTTTACTGAAAGTAACCTGCTTGGTCTTTTCAAAATGACCACTCCTGGTTGGTTATCTTGGTATACAGATAGCGACAAGTATTCGCGCGAGAAACTCGAGCGCGACCTCGAAACGCTCAGGTCGTTCTACCTTGACCGTGGCTATCTTGAGTACAAAGCCGAGCCGCCACAAGTTACCATTTCGGGCGATCGCAAAGACATTTTTATCACGTTGACTATTAGTGAAGGTAAGCCCTACAAGGTCACTAGCGTCAACCTGGCCGGTAACCTTCTCGGACTCGAAGAAGAAGTCAACGCCTTAGTGCAGGTCAAAGCGGGTGAGATTTTTTCAGGCGAAAAAACCAACGCAACCGCCAAAAGTATTACTGACTATTTAGGTAACTTGGGCTATGCCTTCGCAAACGTTAATCCTAATCCGACACTCAACCGTGAAGCCCAAACGGCGGATCTGACGTTCTATATCGACCCAAGCCGTCGTGTTTACGTCCGTAAAATTCAAATTTCCGGCAACCACCGCACTCGGGACGTGGTTGTGCGGCGCGAATTGCGTCAACCTGAAGCCGCCTGGTACGACTCAGGAAAAATCAAACTGTCGCGCGACCGCCTCGATCGGCTGGGCTATTTCAAAGACGTCAAGGTAGCAACAGAGCCAGTACCAAACTCACCGGATCAGGTAGATGTCAACCTAACGGTGCTTGAAAAGCCCACTGGTATGATTAATCTGGGTGTGGGTTATGGTCAGGTTGATGGTGTGATTCTGACTGCGGGTATTACTGAGGACAACGTCTTTGGTAGCGGTACCAACCTGACACTGAACTTGAATACCAGTTTGTATAACCGTTCGGCTGTGTTGGCGCATACTGACCCTTACTTTACAAACGACGGTATCAGTAGAACGACTTCGCTGTACTACCGTACCATGACACCATACGCGAACAATCCGGGTATGTATCAGGTGACGACGGTGGGTGCGGGCTTAAGCTTTGGTGTACCAATTTCTGAGTTTGACCGCATTTATGGTGGTGCCAGCGTTGAACGCAACACGATCGGGTTGTACGACAACTCGCCGCTCGCGTATAGCCAGTACGTCTATAACTACGGTGACACCACGACGGCAGTGATTTTGAACACTGGTTGGGCTAAAGACACTCGGGATAGTGCGTTGTCACCAAGTAAGGGCAGCTTTACGCGCTTGAAGGCCGACCTTGGTACCATGAACTTAAAGTACTACATGTTGGGTGCGCAGCAACAGTTGTTCATACCAGTCGGTCGGGATTACACGCTCGCCTTTAACGCTCTGTTTGACTATGGCAAAAGCTATAGTGATCTGCAATATCCGATTTTCAAAAACGTGTATGCAGGCGGTATCGGTACTGTTCGTGGCTTCTCGCAAAACTCTATGGGCCCGCGCGACCTGATCACCGGTACCTATTTGGGTGGCTCTAAACGTGTGGTCGGTAACGTGCAGTTCTACTTCCCAATGCCTGGCACGCAAAATGATCGCACACTGCGCTGGTTTACCTTCGTTGACGGCGGTCAGGTCTTCGGTACAGATGGTTATGGTAATGACACCGCGATCAATCTGAGCCAGATCCGTTATTCTGCCGGTATTGGTTTGTCTTGGGTTTCACCGCTTGGTCCTCTGCAACTTTCGCTCGCCAAGCCACTGAATGCCAAAGACGGCGATAATCTACAGATCTTCCAGTTCCAAATCGGTACAGGCTTCTAAGTTTAAATATTTGCACACTTGCGTGCTGAAATTTGTTTTTTGTGAGACTTTAATAATGTCTGCTTTAATGAACACCACGAACCGTTCAGTTTTTAATCGGCTCTCTTTGCGCGTGCTTGGCTTGGTTGCCATCTCAAGCGCTGCGCTTGCTCTGTCGCTTGCAACACCCGTTCAGGCACAAGGTCAAGGCACGAAGATCGGGTTTGTAAACACTGAGCGTATTTTGCGTGACTCGGCACCAGCAAAAGCTGCGCAAACTAAAATTGAAAACGAGTTCAAAAAACGCGCTGAAGATCTTGAAAAGCAAGTGAACAATTTGCGCAGCTTGGCGCAAAAACTTGAAAAAGATGCGCCCGTATTGTCAGAGTCAGAGCGCAACAAACGCCAACGCGAATTAGCCAACCTTGACGCTGATTTACAGCGTAAGCGTCGTGAAATTCAAGAAGACTCAAGCCGTCGTCGTAACGAAGAATTTGCCACCATCATCGAAAAAGCCAACGCTGCAATCAAAAAGATTGCCGAGTCAGAGAGCTACGATATCGTGATTCAGGATGCTGTGACGGTTAACCCGCGTGTAGATATCACCGACAAGGTGATTCAGGCTCTCGGCAAATAACCCGACAGAACGATGCCTGTTTTATTAACCCCCGAGCGCGCTCCTTTACTCTCTCAGTTACTCAAGGCGATACCGGGGGGCTTGGTGCAAAAAGTTGTCCCTGGTACAGGACAATTTTCTGACCCAATTGTGGCTGGCCTTGGGGCCTTGCCAGCGGCTGGTCAGTACGAAGCCTCTTTTATTGTTCACCCAAAATATCTAGAGCAACTCGCGGTTACCAAGGCAGCTGCCGTAATCGTGTTACCTGAAATCGATGAAATGCTCTCGCAGGCGCCGGTGCAACCCGCCTACGCGCGTGTCGTCTGTAAACACCCTTATTTGCTCTACGCTCGTATCGCCCAGTGGTTTGATTGGGCACGGCAGCCTGCACGCGAGATTAGCGTGCATCCGTCCGCGGTCGTTGACCCAACAGCTGTTTTGGCGCCTAGCGTGACAGTAGGGCCTTTGGCGGTCATTGGTGCGCGTTGTGTCATCGATGCCATGGTTCAAATCGGTGCCGGGTGTGTCTTGGGCGCCGATGTCAAAGTAGGGGCCTCGACCGTCATCCAACCACGTGTCGCGATTTATGATGGGGTGCAAATTGGTGCGCGCGTGATCGTACACAGTGGTGCGGTGCTCGGTGCTGACGGCTTTGGCTTCGCGCCTGATCCAAGCCTTGCAAAAGGCGCCTGGGGCAAGATTCCTCAGTTGGGCGGTTTGCTGATTGGTAATGACGTTGAGATTGGTGCAAACACCACAATCGACCGCGGCGCGCTAGAGAACACCGTGATTGAAGACGGCGTCAAGCTCGATAATCAAATCATGATTGCCCATAATTGTCGGATTGGCACCCATACTGCGATCGCGGCCTGTACTGCAGTGGCCGGCTCGACCACGATTGGCGCACGCTGCACCATTGCCGGGGCTGCCGGTATCGCCGGACATCTGACGATCTGTGACGATGTATTCGTTTCAGGGGGCACCGGAATCACCACCGATGTGACAGAACCGGGCCGCTATACCGGCGTGTTTCCGTTTGCACCGCATGCCGAGTGGCAGCGTAATGCGGCCGTGGTTTCGCAACTTTCAGTCATGCGCAAACGCTTGCGTAAACTCGAGCGCGAATAACTGCGTGCGTTTGAGCCACCTTATTGTTTAGGAATTGCCCCTAGCAGGGCTTACAGGAATCTCTATGCAGCTTGATATTAAAAGTATTCTTGAACGTTTGCCTCACCGCTACCCGATGCTGCTCATCGATCGGGTGTTAGAAATGGTGCCCGGCAAGTCGATCAAGGCACTTAAAAATGTCTCGATCAATGAGCCTTTTTTTGTCGGCCACTTTCCGCATCATCCTGTGATGCCAGGCGTGCTAATTCTTGAGGCGATGGCTCAGGCCGCAGCTATTTTTTCGTTTGCCGAAGAGACGGGGCTCAAACCCAAAGATCAAGAAAGTGTTTACTACTTTGTTGGCATTGATGGCGCACGGTTTCGTAAGCCTGTGCTGCCTGGTGATCAGTTGCATATCGAAGTTGTCGCCGAACGCTTAGGCAGCAAAATTTGTAAATATCAAGGGCACGCCTTTGTCGATGGACAAGAAGTCGCAGAGGCTAAACTCATGTGTGCGATTCGACCAGTAGAGTAAACATGTCAGCGCTCATTCACACGACTGCTTTGGTCGACCCGTTGGCTCAACTGCACCCAACCGTAAGCGTTGGCCCTTATTCGATTGTTGGGCCAAACGTCAAAATCGACGCCCATACAAAAATCGGCTCTCATTGTGTCATTGATGGCTACACCACAATCGGGCAAAACAATCACTTCTATCGGTTTTGTTCAGTGGGAGGTATGCCACAAGACAAAAAGTATTCGGGCGAGCCAACACGACTTGAGATTGGCGATCGCAACATGGTGCGCGAATACGTGACAATCAACACGGGTACCGTGCAAGACGTTGGCGTCACACGCGTAGGATCCGACAATTGGGTGATGGCCTACGTTCATGTTGCGCATGACTGCCAAATCGGAAGCAACGTTATTTTGGCAAATGGTGTGCAGATGGGCGGCCATGTACACATTGGCGATTGGGCGATTGTTGGTGGCCTGGCAGCCGTTCATCAATTTGGTCGAATCGGTGCTCACAGCATGACTGGTGGACAAAGTGCCTTGCATATGGATGTGCCGCCGTATGTGATGGGCTCTGGTAATCCTTGCGTACCCGTAGGTGTCAATGTCGAAGGCCTAAAGCGGCGTGGGTTTTCACCCGAGGCCATTAGTGCTTTGCGTGACGCCTATAAACTCATCTATCGCCGTGGTCTTTCGCTAGAAGAGGCTCGTGCACAAATGCGTGAGCGGCAGGCCCAAGAGCCTGCGGTTGCACCGGCGTTACAAGTCATGCTTGATTTTCTGGATAGCAGCACTCGAGGCATTATTCGCCCATGACCTGGAGGCTTGGACTCGTTGCGGGCGAACCTTCGGGGGATTTGATCGCTGCAAGAGTTTTGGCTGGGGCCCAGCAAGCCGACAGTGAGGTTATGGCTGAGGGCATCGGCGGACCACAACTGATCCAACAGGGTTTGTCACTTTGGCATCCCATGCAGGCGTTGACGGTGTTTGGGTATCTTGATGCGCTTAAACAAGTGCCAACCTTGGTGCGCACTTACCTTGACGTCAAACGGCGCTGGCTTGAACAGCCGCCTGAGGTGTTTTTGGGTATTGATGCGCCTGACTTTAATTTGCGTTTAGAGCACAAGCTTAAGCGGGCGGGGATCCCGACCGTGCACTTAGTGAGCCCCTCGATCTGGGCTTGGCGATACGAGCGAATCCACCATATCCGAGAGGCTGTTTCTCATATGTTGGTGATGTTTCCGTTTGAAGAGGCCATATACCAAAAAGAGAATATTCCAGTGACGTTTGTTGGCCATCCTTTGGCCGATGCCATCCCACAAGAGCCTGACCGGGCAGCAGCGCGTCAACGTTTAGCACTTGACCCAAACGCCAGGGTGTTGGCGATGCTGCCAGGAAGTCGCGCGTCTGAGATCAAATGGATTGCCCCCAGGTTTTTGCAAACGGTTCAACGATTACAAAAACGTGACCCCAAGTTGCATGTCGTGGTGCCAATGGTCAACGCGGCACGGCTTGCCGAGTTCAAACAAATTTTACAAAGTTATCCGGTTGAAAACCTTCATGTTTTAACGGTGCAGTCTGTGGCGGCGCCCGCGCGCCCCGTGGCCTGGGATGCGCTTGAAGCGTGTGATGTCGCTCTTGTGGCAAGTGGTACGGCGACGCTTGAGACTGCGCTGTTTAAACGACCGATGGTGATCTCATACGCAGTCTCTCCTTGGGTACGTCGAGTCATGGCGTGGAAATCAGGTCAGCAAAGGCCGTATGTGCCGTGGGTCGGGTTGCCGAATGTTCTGCTGAACGATAGCGTGGTACCCGAACTGATACAAGAAGACGCGACCCCTGAGAAGCTTGCCGAAGCGGTCTATGAAAAATTCATCAACGAGCCTAAAGCACGTGAGATCGAGGCACGGTTTCATGCGTTGCACCAGTCGTTAAGGTGCGACACCGCCAACCGCGCAGCCCAAGTGATTTTAGAGCTTGCGCATCGGTCGCGTCGTACTGCAAAGGGCTTGAGTCGTTCAGACCGCGCAAGTCTATGAGTCGGGGCGTGCAACACAGTTTATTCGTCAGCATAGACCCCTCGGCTGAATATTGTGCGGGCGTAGACGAGGCAGGTCGTGGGCCGCTTGCAGGTGATGTGTATGCGGCGGCAGTGATTCTTGATGCGAATCAGCCGATCGAGGGCTTAGCAGATTCAAAGATTTTGTCTGAAAAGCGCCGCGAGACCCTTGCGCCGCTGATTCAACAGCGCTCATTGGACTGGTGTGTGGCCGTTTCGACGGTGCAAGAAATTGATCAGCTCAATATCTTGCAGGCAACATTACTTGCGATGCAGCGCGCGGTTCAGGGCTTAAAAATTACGCCTCAGTTGGCGTGGGTGGATGGTAACCAGGCGCCGCGCCTGGCCTGCCGAGTGCAGACGGTTGTGAAGGGCGACTCGCTTGTGCCTGCGATTTCAGCGGCTTCGATTTTGGCGAAAACAGCGCGCGATGCTGAACTACTGCGATTGCATACTGAGTTTCCTGAGTATGGTTTTAATTTACACAAGGGGTACGGCACTGCGTTACATATGGCGCGTTTAAAAGAGTTTGGCCCTTGTCCTGCGCATCGTCGCAGTTTTGCCCCTGTACGTCGTCTATTGGAAGTAAATTGAAACATATTGAATCGCGCTCAAATCCTTTGTTTAAACAATTGTTTAAATGGCAGTCAAGCGCCGGCCGACGGGGTGAGCCCGTCATTCTTGACGGCATTCATCTTTGCGAATCATGGCTTGGTGTGGGTCGCCCGCCGCAATACGCAATTTTCGATATCGATCGAATCCAAGAGCCTCAACTGCGTGCGTTGATAGACAGGCTCGCTCCCGAACTTTGTTTGACAATGTCAGGAGGTCTGCTGGGTGGCTTGTCTGGCTTCAATACCAATCAAGGCGTATTGTTTGTCGTTCAACCCAAGGTCGATACCTTGCCGATGCGCATCAAAGAGTCGGTGGTGGTGCTAGACCGCATACAAGATCCGGGCAATGTTGGCACTTTGCTACGCACCTGTGCGGCCGCGGGTATCAAACGTGTGTTTGCAACAACCGGCACTGCGACGCTGTGGTCCCCTCGGGTCTTGAGAAGCGGCCAGGGCGCACATTTTGCGTTGCGTCTGCACGAACAAGCCGACCTCGAAGCAATGATTGCAACGCTCGAAATCCCATTAGTCGTGACCTCGTTGTCTGACGCACAAGACCTGTTTGCAACAACGCTCCCTGAGCACTGTGCGTGGGTGTTTGGCAATGAAGGGCAGGGTGTTGATGCGTCATTGCTCGAGCGTGCTAATTTGCGCGTCAAGATCGCCCATGATCTTGCGGGTGCTGAGTCGTTAAACGTCACAGCAGCGGCTGCCATTTGTTTATTTGAACAGCGCAGGCAACATTACAAACCGCTTTGACAGCTCTGCTAATTTCAATAGGTCGAGTGTTTATCTAACCCAACTTCTTGCATCACGGTCGTTGAAATTTCTTCAATGGATTTGGTTGTGGTTGAGAGCATCGGAATTGAATCGCGACGCATCAGGCGCTCAGCCTCAGCGACTTCGTGACGACATTGCGCAAGCGAGGCGTATACGCTGTCGGGCCTGCGCTCGTTACGCACCTCAGTTAAACGTTCAGGTTGAATCGTGAGCCCGAACAATTTATGTTTGTATTGGGTGAGTGTGCCTGGCAGGGCGTTGCGCTCGAAGTCTTCGGGGATGAGAGGAAAGTTTGCGGCTTTAATCCCGTATTGCATAGCCAGATATAAGCTTGTTGGTGTTTTGCCGCAGCGAGATACGCCAATCAAAATGACATCTGCTTGCGCCAGGCCTCTGATAAATTGGCCGTCGTCGTGCGCCAGGCTAAAGTTGATCGCTTCGATACGATTGCGATAAGCGATCGAGCTGACCGACAAATGCGACTTACCAATTGAGTGACTAGATTTAACACCCAGGTTATGTTCAAGCGGTTCGACGAACGCACCGAACAAATCTAGAAACAGTGCATTGGCAGCTTTGACACGCGCCAAGATCTCTGGATTGACAAGTGTCGTGAACACAATGGGTTGATTGCCCTGATCGATTGCACAGCGGTTGATACGACCAACGACACCATCGGCTTTCTCGACCGTATCGACAAACGGCATACGAACTTGCTTGAAACTGACAGACTCAAATTGCGATAAAACTGAATGGCTAAATGTTTCGGCCGTAATCCCAGTGCCATCCGAAATGATAAAGACGGTGCGGTCGAGCGGCGAGCTATTCATCAAATTTTTATCCGAAAAAGTATTCGTGAGTAGTATAATGCGATGCAACAATTCTGGTTGGTTTCATAGCGTTTTATTCCTTAGTTTCGCAAAGTTTTAATTTGTAGTGCAACGACGATAGCTGGCAACTAAGGCCAGTTTGGTCAGACTGTTCGGCGGCCTGACCAAACTCGCTTTCTTATATTGTCCAAGGTGACTTCTATGTCGTATGTTGTTTCATTTGAGCAGCTCCGGATGACGGATGTTGACTCAGTCGGGGGTAAAAACGCTTCACTAGGCGAAATGATCAGCCAGCTTGCTGACGCAGGCGTGCGTGTACCGGGTGGCTTTGCAACCACAGCACAGGCGTTTCGCGATTTTTTATCTGACACGGGTCTTGACCAGCGCATCGCTGAACGTCTGACAACCTTAAATCCTGAAGATGTGCGTGAACTGGCTTTGGCTGGCGCGCAGATTCGTCAATGGATTACCGAAGCGCCGTTGCCGCAGCGTCTGAACGATGACATTCAGGCAGCCTTTGCGCTGCTTGATGCTGATGGCAAGGGTTCTTTTGCAGTGCGCTCTTCTGCAACCGCTGAAGACTTGCCCGACGCTTCGTTTGCAGGGCAACAAGAAACTTTTTTGAACGTTGTCGGCTTTGACGATGTGATCGACAAAATCCGTCACGTGTTTGCTTCGCTCTATAACGACCGCGCAATTTCATACCGCGTGCATAAGGGCTATGCCCACGCTGATGTTGCCTTGTCGGCGGGCATACAGCGTATGGTGCGGTCTGATAAAGGTAGCGCAGGCGTGATGTTCACGCTTGATACCGAATCAGGCTTTGAAGATGTCGTGTTTATTACGTCGTCTTATGGCTTGGGCGAAACTGTGGTGCAAGGTGCCGTCAACCCTGACGAGTTTTACGTATTTAAGCCCACGCTCGAAGCTGGCTTTTATCCGATCGTGAACCGACGCATTGGCTCAAAACTTCTTAAGATGGAATTCGACCCCGAGCGCACCGAGGGCCGTGCTGTTCGTACTGTCGATGTTCCGGTCTCTGAGCGCAATCGTTTTTCGCTCACCGATGATGAAGTCATTGAGCTTGCGCGTTATGCGGTGATTATCGAGAAGCACTACCAGCGCCCGATGGATATCGAGTGGGGCCGTGATGGCATCGATGGCAAGATTTATATTTTGCAAGCGCGTCCAGAAACAGTAAAGTCACAGCAAGGACACCACGACGTTCAGCAACGCTATCGCCTGAAGGCAACTGGCAAAGTGCTGATCACCGGTCGTGCGATTGGTCAAAAAATCGGTTCGGGCCGCGTCCGAATTGTCGGTGACATTTCAGAAATGGATCAGGTTCAACCGGGCGATGTGCTGGTGACTGACATGACCGACCCAAACTGGGAACCCGTCATGAAGCGGGCCTCGGCGATTGTGACGAATCGCGGTGGTCGTACCTGCCATGCCGCGATCATTGCGCGTGAACTCGGGATTCCTGCTGTCGTGGGTTGCGGTGATGCGACCGATCGCTTGACTGAAGCATCGCTGGTGACGGTTTCGTGCGCTGAGGGTGACGAGGGTCGAATTTACGACGGCTTGATCGAAACCGAAGTCGAAGAAGTTCGTCGCGGCGTGATGCCCGAGATCGGCTTGAAAATCATGATGAACGTCGGCAATCCTCAACTGGCCTTCGATTTTTCGCAAATCCCTAACCACGGCGTTGGCTTA
>CAIZGG010000384.1 GCA_903932425.1 uncultured beta proteobacterium
GGGTGCCATCCGCACACACATATGTTTGTTGTTGACGATCAGCACCGGTGAATCACCACAGGCGCCCATGCACTCGCCTTCAACCAGCGTAAACAGGCCGTCTGCGGTCGTTTCACGAAAACCAATCCCTAATTTTGTTTTGAGATAATGAGCCGTTGTTTCGCCATCACGCAAGGCACAAGGTAAATTGGTGCAGACGCTAATTTTGAACTTGCCCACTGGGCGCACATCAAACATATTGTAAAAAGTCGCGTTTTCTTGCACTGCAATGGCGGGTTGGCCAAGATAGTCAGCCACATCCTGAATCACTTCAGGCGACACCCAGCCCTGCTCGTCTTGCGCAATCGCAAGCGACGCCATGATGGCAGACTGCTTTTGATCAGCCGGGTACTTGGCGATCTCGCGGTCAATTCTTTTGTAAGCCTGTTCAGAGAGCAACCTGTTTTAAATCCGGTATGAGCGATGAGGCAACGATTAGCGGTCGATCTCGCCAAAAACAATATCTTGAGTACCAATGATGGTCACAGCATCAGCAATCATGTGACCACGCGACATTTCGTCGAGCGCTTGCAAATGCACAAAGCCAGGCGCACGAATTTTTAAACGATAGGGTTTGTTGGCGCCGTCAGACACCATGTAAATACCAAACTCGCCCTTAGGATGCTCGATCGAGGCATAGGCCTCGCCCGCTGGCACGCTAAAGCCTTCAGTGAACAGTTTGAAGTGATGGATGAGTTCTTCCATGTTTGACTTCATGCCGGTGCGCTGCGGTGGCGAAACCTTGTGGTTATCGAGCATCACAGGGCCTGGATTACCACGCAACCACTGCACGCATTGCTGAATGATGCGATTGCTTTCACGCATTTCGGCCACGCGCACCAAATAGCGATCGTACGAGTCACCATTGACACCAACTGGCACGTCAAACTGCAAGCGGTCATAGACCTCGTAGGGCTGCATTTTGCGAAGATCCCACGCCACGCCTGAACCACGCAACATTGGGCCGCTAAACCCTAAGGCTTTGGCCCGCTCAGGGTCAACCACGCCAATGCCGACCAGGCGTTGCTTCCAGATACGATTATCAGTTAACAGCGTTTCATATTCGTCTACGCAGGCTGGAAAACGATTGGTAAAGTCTTCAATGAAATCAAGCAATGATCCCGAACGGGCGTCATTCATGATCTTGAAATCTTTTGCTGTGCGGTACTGACTGGTTTTACCGTACTGTGGCATTGCATCGGGCAGATCACGATACACACCACCGGGGCGATAGTAGGCCGCGTGCAAACGCGCACCCGACACCGCCTCGTAGCAATCCATCAAATCTTCGCGCTCACGAAACGCGTACAAAAAGACCGCCATCGCGCCCACGTCAAGTGCGTGCGAACCTAACGACATCAAATGGTTGAGCAAGCGTGTGATTTCGTCAAACATCACACGGATGTACTGCGCGCGCAACGGTGGCGTGACGCCCATCAGTTTTTCGATTGCCAACACATAAGCGTGCTCGTTACACATCATCGAAACGTAATCGAGACGATCCATGTAAGGCAAGGCTTGCAAAAACGTACGGTGCTCGGCTAATTTTTCAGTGGCGCGATGCAACAAGCCAATGTGCGGATCAGCGCGTTGGATAACTTCGCCATCTAACTCAAGCACCAAGCGCAACACACCGTGTGCAGCTGGATGTTGTGGGCCAAAGTTGAGCGTGTAATTTTTAATTTCAGCCATGATTAGCGCCCTATTCCGTAGCCGTCTTCGCGAATCACGCGCGGAATAATCTCGCGCGGTTCAATCGTAACGGGTTGATAGACCACACGGCCTTGCTCAGGGTCGTAACGCATTTCGACATTGCCGTACACCGGAAAATCTTTACGAAACGGATGACCAATAAAACCATAATCAGTCAGAATACGACGCAGATCAGGATGGCCTTCAAACACAATACCAAACAGATCGAAAGCTTCGCGCTCAAACCAGTTCACGCTTGGCCACACATTGACAAGCGAGTCGATCAACGGAAACTCGCCATTGATCGCATACGTGCGGATACGCAAGCGCCAGTTGTGAGTAAGCGACATCAGATGCGCCACTACGGCAAAGCGGCCTGCAGGCGCTAACGCTGTTTGCGGAGCTTGCCCGACGCGCCCCGCACCATAGGTGAGGTAATCAACGCCGCACAAATCGACGCACATCTCAAAACGCAAAGAAGGCTCGTCGCGCAAGCGCAAACAGGTGGCTTCCCACTGCTCTGCTGCAATTTCAAGCGTGATTTCGTCGGTTGATAAAGTGAGCTGAGCCTGCTCACCGAGCAGTGTCACCAGTTGTTGCTGCAGGTTTTCTAGCCTGGACATGTGTTTTTAAGCCTGATTAAACCGATACACAAACGTAGATCTGTGCATCGTCTTGATTTAACGAGCGATGGTATTGGTTTGACGAATTTTGTTTTGCATTTGCAAGAGGCCATACACCAAGGCCTCTGCTGTGGGCGGACAGCCCGGCACATAGACATCAACCGGCACAATGCGATCACAGCCCCGCACCACAGAATATGAATAGTGATAATAGCCACCACCATTGGCGCAAGAACCCATCGACACGACCCAGCGAGGCTCGGGCATTTGATCGTAGACCTTACGCAGAGCAGGTGCCATTTTGTTGCAGAGTGTGCCTGCCACAATCATCAGATCAGACTGACGTGGGCTGGGACGAAAAATAATACCGAACTGATCAAGGTCGTAACGCGCGGCGCCTGCGTGCATCATTTCGACTGCACAGCAAGCCAGGCCAAACGTCATTGGCCACATCGAACCTGTTTTGGCCCAGTTAATAAATTTGTCAGCACTAGTGGTGACAAAACCTTGCTTCAGAATGCCGTCAATTGCCATGTGTATATTCGCTGCCTTGATCGTTGGGATTATTCCCAGTCAAGCGCGCCTTTTTTCCACTCGTAGATGAAACCAACAGTGAGGATCGCTAAAAAAATCATCACTGTCACGAAACCAACGATTCCGACAGCGCTATTTGCAATCGCCCACGGAAACAAAAATGCAATTTCTAAATCGAACAAGATGAACAAAATCGCTACGAGGTAGTAGCGCACGTCAAACTTCATTCGAGAGTCGCCAAAGGCTTCGAAGCCGCACTCATACGGCGAAAGCTTTTGCGCATCAGGTCGATGCGGCCCAATCAAAGAGCCCGCAGCAATCAGGGCGAAGCCGATGAGGCTACCCACTGCGATAAAGAGTAAAACTGGAAAGTATTGTTGCAGATTCATCCAGACGTCTCGGCAGTTGAACAAACCCTAAGAGTATACACCGCTCTTAGGGTTTTTACTTGCAAGCCCCCAGCAAAAAAATGGGCCACTCTAAGAGCGGCCCACTTTAATTCGGTACATCACCAAGCTAACCTAAGCTAGCTTGTATTCTAAGCGGTTGCTTAGAATGCGTGACGGACACCAACA
>CAIZGG010000385.1 GCA_903932425.1 uncultured beta proteobacterium
AACCCCAAAAAGCCGCAACGAAAGCCAAAGCCAAGCGCCTGCGACACCTCAGGTTCGTACATTAACGACGAGTCGTTGAGTTTGAGTTTTTCGAGCGAAACACGCAGCTGATCGTATTCGCTGCTTTCAACCGGATACAACCCGGCAAACACCTGAGGTTTGACTTCTTTAAACCCAGGTAAGGCCTGGGCCGCAGGCTTGGCTAACAGCGTAATCGTGTCGCCAACCTTGGCATCAGCAAGTTCTTTGATGCCGGCAATCACAAACCCCACCTCACCCGCGGACAAGTGAGGACGCGCCTGTGATTTAGGAGTGAACACACCTGTTTGCTCGACCAGATGGACAGCACCGGTTGCCATAAAAGAAATTTTATCTTTGGGCTTGAGCACGCCGTTGACCACACGCACCAGCATGACCACGCCAACGTAATTATCAAACCACGAATCGATAATCAACGCTTGCAGCGGCTCTGTGGCGTCACCTTTTGGGGCAGGAATGCGAGCCACAACAGCCTCAAGGATTTCATCGATACCCATGCCAGTTTTGGCGCTTGCCAAAATCGCATCTGAGGCATCAATGCCAATCACTTCTTCGACTTCAGCGCGTGCGCTTTCAGGATCGGCCGAGGGCAAATCCATTTTATTTAAGACCGGCACCACTTCGACACCAAGTTCGATCGCGGTATAGCAATTGGCAACCGTTTGGGCTTCGACACCTTGTGAGGCATCGACCACCAACAGTGCACCCTCGCAGGCCGACAACGAACGACTTACCTCGTAAGAGAAGTCAACGTGACCCGGGGTATCAATCAGATTGAGATTGTAAATTTTACCGTCGGCGGCTTTGTAGTGCAGCGCGGCCGTTTGCGCTTTAATCGTGATGCCGCGCTCGCGCTCGATATCCATCGAGTCAAGCACCTGTGCAGACATTTCGCGGTCGGCCAGGCCGCCACAGCGCTGAATCAGTCGGTCGGCCAGGGTGGATTTACCGTGATCAATATGGGCAATGATCGAGAAATTACGAATATGCTGCATAACGCCTAAAAAGTAAGATACCAAGCAAAAGGGGCGCCCTGCGCCCCTTTTGCGGCAAACCGCTATTCTAGCCTGTCTAGGGCTATTTAGCCGTAAGAACAGCCTACTTCTCGATACGAACCGCGACCCAGCGGGTTTGGTCACCGGTTCGAACCATCAGGCCAACTGGGCGAGACTGATCCAACCCAGCCACCACTTTGGCAAATTGAGCCGGAGTCGTGATATCGGTGTCGTTGACAGCCAGAATGATGTCGCCTTCGACCACCCCCGCTGTGCTGGCAGGGGCCTCAACAGCGGTCACTTGCACACCACCCTTGATTCGCAGCTTTTTCTGAATATCTTCTTTCACCGGAACGACTTCCATACCCAGCACCGTGGTGGCGGCCTCTGCCGCTTTACCCGTAGTAGGTGCCGCCGCAGCCGTTTTGTCGGCTTTTAACTCAGCCACGGTCACTTTGAGGGTTAAGGGCTTGCCTTTGCGCCATACCTCAAGGCTTGAAGTCGTACCAGGCTTGGTTTCGCCCACTAAGCGAGGTAAATCAGACCAGCGACCAATCGGCTTGTCGCCAAACTTGGTAATCACGTCGCCGGGCAGCACGCCAGCCTTGTCTGCAGGGGCATCGGGTTCAACGCCACCCACCAAAGCACCTTCAGCTTTAGGCAAACCAATCGCCTGCGCAACGTCTTTACTGACCTCACCGATTTGTACGCCGATTCGACCACGCGTGACTGAGCCTGAGGCACGCAACTGGTCTACGACAGACATTGCCTCTTCAATCGGGATCGCTAACGAAATCCCCATAAAACCGCCGCTACGTGACACGATCTGTGCGTTGATCCCAACCACTTCGCCCTTCAGGTTGAGCAAGGGGCCGCCCGAGTTACCTGGATTAACAGCCACATCAGTTTGGATAAACGGCAGATAATCACCGGTTTCGCGACCAAGTGCGCTCACGATGCCTGAGGTCACAGTCGATTCAAGACCAAAGGGCGAACCAATCGCCATCACCCACTGGCCTTTTTTAAGCAGCTTGGCGCTACCAATTGGCAAATAGGCTAAACCCTTGGCCTCAACCTTAAGAAGCGCCACGTCGGTGCGCTTGTCGCTACCAATAACTTTAGCTTTGAACTCGCGCGCATCGGTCAGCGTCACAAAAATATCTGTTGCATCTTCAACCACATGATGATTGGTCAGGAGATAACCATCTTCAGAGATGAAAAAACCAGAGCCAACGCCTCGTGGTACCGAGCGCTCTTCAGGCTCGGCACGAGGTTTGCCGCGCGGACTTGGTGGCTGACCGTTACGTGGGCCACCCGGCGGCTCAAAGTCAGGTCCAAAAAAATGGCGAAACATTTCGTAGGGATCTTGACCCTGAGCGCCCGAGCGAGCAGCCACTTTTGCTGTGGTGCGGATGTTCACAACCGCAGGTTCAGATTTTTCGACAATAGTCGTGAAATCAGGCAGGCCTGCCATTTGCGCCTGCGCTGAAATATGTTGCAGACCGCCAGCAATTAGCACCACACCCATCAAGAGTGCAAGCACGGCACGGCGGGCACGACCCACTGAGTGGTACAACGAGAAATGAAATTGTTCTTGCATCAGAGACTCCAAGAAAACATTCTAAGAAGACTCGCTAGCGCGAGCCCGCTGGTGGAACGTATTGAATCGACTGGGCTAATAGTTCAAGGGTGGTAGCCGGCACTTCACCCAAAACAGTCAACCAGAAATTTGCAATACGGATCCCAAAGATATTGACAGAACCGCTGCGCGCAGCGCCCTGGGATAGATACTCAGACCGCTCTGCGCGATAAGGTTCAATAAAAATTGAAATTGTTGCCAAGCCATCAGACAACACCAATTGATTGACCATGCGCTGATCAGCAAAAACACGCGCAAGTTGTGAAGTTGGCAGGTATCCGGGTGGCGCCGGGACGCGCCAGCCCAGGGCAGCAAGATCAATCACTTGTTGCTGCACATCCTGTGTGGGCCAACCCGCAGTAGACCAAGACGAGCGCAGCGCCTGCTCGTTAATCGCTTGACCAATCACCACTTGTGTAAACGCAACCTGTTCGAGCACAGCTCCCTCGCCCGTCAGCGTTTGCGCTTTGAGCAAGAGATTCGACTCTAGATCTGCGCATAACCGATATCCATAGCGGTGCGAATCACGCGGCACAATTTCAATCACGCGACATGAACGACCCGCCACACGATAGGGTTCGGGTGAGGTGCGCAACTGATAATGCGCCTCAAGTGCGGAGGGATCCGACAACAACAAGCCAGGAAAACGATCACCGCGTTGCTGTTCACGCAAAATTATTTTCTGCTCGGGCAACAGGCTCTGCACTTCGTCGTTACGCCGAAGATATTCACGCGGCGGCCCATCAAGTACTTCGATGCGTTCTTTTTCGTCTTGGCCATCAAAGACATGAATCATGCGCGATGACTCGACCGCCTCGCCTTGCTGAAACGTAAAAACGCCCTCGTAGTTCAGGTGCCGCGCCGCTTGTTGTATTTGCCGCAAGAGCGCGGCCTCAGGCGAGCTAGGCAACCGGGCAGCTTCTGCCGCGGACAGTAGGATCGGCGCAGCTTGGCTCTGGGCTTGTGCGGGACCCCCAACACACAAGCCAGTGCATACAAGTAGCAGCAGACCATGCGAAGCGATAGGCATAGCCCTTTTAAACCATGCGATCCTGCGCCCCTGACGCGCGTGCCCGCTACCCATTAGCGCTGCGCACCAAACGAGGCAGGCCGCACGTTAGACGGCCCCGAAATCTGACGATGGGCGGTCACATAGTCACGCACAGCCGTGGCCTCGAGGTTCGTCGCCACCGAACTCGGTGCGTTAACTTTGGCGGTTTGCGCCGCTGGGGCCGACAACTCTGGCACGAACAAGGGCTTTGCAACCCACACTACTGAGGCAACCGCAGCGGCCATCGCGACACTCGGCCACACTACGCGACGCAACAGTCTTGAAAGAGGCGCGAGCTTACGTGGCGCAGCGGAGGTTGAGGCAAAACCGGATGCACGCTCGAACTGAGACGAACTCAGTGCAGGCTCGGCAACTAACGCCTGCGCCACGCGCTGAGACAAATCGGCTTTGGTTGTTAACGCCAATTCGGGCGTGCGCAGCGTATCACCAATCAAGTGGTAAACGCGCCACGTATCGTGCCCTGAAGCTGTAAACAGTTCGGAAGGCAAACTGGTTTGCGCCTCGCCGTCCATCCACGCTGAAATCGTCACAGAGACCTCGTGTGCCGTCAGGGTAGCGCGCTCGGTCGCGGCGGCGTCTTGCAGCAGGCTGGTACTTGCCTGAGGGGTTATAGACTGATCTTTCATGGCTTCATCCTTACCAGCGCCGGTCGCCGGTGTCACCCAGCAAAGGACGCAAACGCGTTGCAATGGCCTCGCGAGCCCGGAAAATCCGAGACCGTACCGTGCCGATTGGGCAATTCATACTTTCTGCAATGTCTTCGTAACTCATACCGTCAATTTCACGCATCACAATGGCATTACGTAACTCTTCGGGCAAATAGTTAATCGCTTTGTTCACTGTTTCAGCGATTTGGCGGCTTGCCATCTCAGATTCTGGGTTGCTTCCATCGGTTAGTACGTCAGATTCGTTAAAAGTTTCACCTTCTTCATTTTCAAAGGCCGAAGGTGTGCTGGGCGCACGTTTATTTGCGGCCAGCCAGTTGCGTGCCGTGTTGATCGCGATGCGATACAGCCAGGTGTAGAAGGCGCTTTCGCCCCTGAATTGCGGCAAAGCGCGATAAGCCTTAATGAAAGCCTCTTGGGCAACGTCTTCGATTTCAGCAGGATCACGAATCATGCGCGACAGTAAGCGCATGATTTTTCGCTGATATTTGATCACCAGCAGATCAAACGCCTGCTTGTCACCCGCCTGCACCCGAGACACTAACTCGGCATCAACATCGCGTTCACTCACGCGGGTTCCCCTTTGGATAACGGCGTGCAACGTGCCGCCTGCCACGCAGCCCAAATATTCAGACGGCGGTAGGTTTGAGCAGACAACCGGCTACGCCAAAGCGTCACGGTGACCACTTCAGGCTTGTTATGGGGGTGATTGTGCAAATTCAAACGCAAGGTCAATCCAAAAATATGTGTCCAGTGCTGTAGCAAAGTAACAGGTGTCAAAGTGCTCTGACCGGTATTTTTAGAAAAAGTGCCCCAAAAAATTCGAGAGGCTGTCAGAAAGGTGCTTGGTGACTGTTGAACACACAGATAATGCCGCTCAAGCCAGCGCTGCTGACGTTGTTGCATAAGATAATGCACGAGTGCGATAGGGGCCCCCAGCAGCAACACAGCCCAAACTGGCACGCCCTGCCAATATCCACAAAGCGCTAAAGAAGACCAGGCAAGTACTGCGGCGATCCAGCTCACCGCAACCGCCCATCTGGGATGAGTCAGTTGCAGTTGCAGGGGTAAGGACGAGTGCTCAGGCGACGCACGACGAAACACTAGATTCGACGCACTGCCATTGAACCGTTGGTGCCACCAAAACCGAACGAATTGGAGAGTGCCACATCGATTTTGAGATCGCGTGCCGTGTTGGCGCAATAATCAAGGTCGCACTCAGGATCTTGGTTAAAGATATTGATTGTTGGCGGAGAAATCTGATGATGCACTGCTAACGTGGCAAAGACGGCTTCGATACCGCCTGCGGCCCCCAGCAAATGGCCAGTCATTGACTTGGTTGAGTTCACCACCAACTTTTTAGCATGATCACCGAAGGCTAGCTTCAAGGCTTCGGTCTCATTTTTGTCACCCAAGGGTGTCGAGGTGCCATGGGCGTTGACATACTGAACCTGGTCGGTGTTAATGCCACCGTTTCGCAATGCATTAATAATGCCGCGGCGTGGGCCATCGCGATCTGGGGCAGTGATATGGTGCGCATCTGAGCTCATACCAAAGCCGGCAAACTCGCCATAAATACGCGCGCCGCGCTTTTTGGCATGCTCGTAATCTTCAAGCACCAACACACCGGCACCTTCGCCAAGAACGAAACCATCGCGATCGCGATCCCACGGACGCGAAGCCGTAGTGGGGTCGTCATTGCGTTGCGAAAGCGCACGCATTGCGGCAAATCCACCAATGCCTAAGGGTGATACGGTTGATTCAGCGCCGCCAGCCACCATGACATCAGCATCGCCATATTCAATCATGCGTGCGGCGTCACCAATCGAATGCAACCCTGTGGTGCAGGCCGACACGACAGCATAAGATGGGCCCTTGAGGCCCAGCATGATGGTGAGTTGCCCTGAAATCAGGTTAATCAGCGAGGCCGGAACGAAAAAAGGCGAGATCCGACGCGGACCACGCTGTAAATATTCTGTTTGGGTTTCTTCGATGCGCTGCAGACCACCGATACCCGATCCCACGATCACGCCAACACGCTCAGGATCAGTGTGGGCAATGTCCAGACCAGAGTCTTTCCAAGCCTGCAAACCCGCCGCAATGCCGTAGTGGATGAAGGTATCCATCGTACGGGCTTCTTTGATCGGCATAATCGAGGTGACGTCGAAGTCTTTGACTTCGCCTGCGATGTGCGCGTTGAAAGCACTGGGATCAAACCGAGTAATTCGCCCGATACCCGATCGACCGTTCACGATATTGTCCCAAGCCGTAGCAATATCATTGCCCACTGGGCTCACGATGCCAAGACCTGTTATGACGACTCGTCGCTTCACGGATCACTCCTTATATGTGATAACGGCGGCCAAGCCGTATGGAGCAGCACAACAATAGGTCGTGAGACCTAAGCCGCGTTTGCGCCAGACTTCTTAACCGCCTAACTGACCCTACTCTGCGCAATTTTTGTAAAGACCGCAGTCATTTACAAAAACTGACAGCAGCCTATTACTTAGAACGCGAATTGATGTAATCAACGGCCTGTTGCACAGTCGTGATTTTTTCAGCTTCTTCGTCGGGGATTTCGGTTTCGAACTCGTCTTCGAGTGCCATGACTAGCTCGACCATGTCGAGTGAATCGGCACCGAGGTCGTCAAGAAAAGAGGATGCGTTCTTGATCTCGGCTTCGTTTACGCCGAGTTGTTCAGCGACGATCTTCTTAACGCGCTGTTCGATGCTTTCCATTCATATCTCCAAAGGGGAAAAGTTCGCCGAATTATAGCGAACCGGCAGAAAAAAAACCTGTTACATGTACATGCCGCCATTCACATGGAGTGTCGTGCCTGTAATGTAACCGGCTTGGGGAGACGCCAAAAAGGCTGCAGCGTGAGCTATATCTGCTGCAGACCCAAGGCGTCCAAGGGGAATTTGAGTTAAAAGTGCTGCG
>CAIZGG010000386.1 GCA_903932425.1 uncultured beta proteobacterium
CGCTACGGACATCGAAGCGCGTGACTAGATTTTTTACGCTTAATACGACGCGGTCGGTTTGAGTGTTACTTGACGCGTTGCTTGAAGTGTTGCTCTGAGATTCGCTCGGGGTATCGTCCCGTTCCGCAGCTGTTTGTAGCGATGATTCAGTCAAGGTATCGTTACTTGCAGCGCCAGCAACCACAGCCGGATCAACGCTCCCCGTCCCACGATTCAGCACCAAATCAAAACGCGCAGGCTGATCAGTACCATGCATCGCCCCCAGCTTAGGTACTGCCGCCAACAGAGTTTGGGTATAAGGATGCTGAGGATTTGCAAACAGCGGAATCACCGCATTCTCTTCAACCACTTCGCCATAGCGCATCACCATCACGCGATTGGCAACCTCTGCAACGACCCCCATGTCGTGGGTGATAAAAATCACCCCCATATCCATCTCTTTTTGTAACTCGCGAATCAGTTGCAAAATCTGCGCTTGAATCGTCACATCTAGCGCCGTTGTGGGCTCATCGGCAATCAGCAACGCCGGCTTACACGATAGCGCCATCGCAATCATGACACGTTGTCGCATCCCACCCGACAGTTCGTGCGGATAGCGACCTAAAATCGCGCTCGAATCCGAAATACGTACTTGATCAAGAATGCGTTTGGCAGCAGCGACGGCCTGCTCATGATTCAAATCTTGATGCAGTTGAATCGCTTCAACAATCTGCGAACCGACGGTAAACACCGGGTTCAGAGACGTCATGGGCTCTTGAAAAATCATCCCCAAATCGGCGCCCCGCATGCTGCGCATCGTCTCTTCAGAGGCCGCACGCAAATCAATGTGCGTGCCATCGGCGCGATGAAACAGCATCTCGCCCTGATGGATGTGGCCTCCGCCAAACTCAACGAGACGCATAATCGAGAGCGACGTCACCGATTTACCAGACCCCGACTCACCCACAATTGCGAGCGTTTCGCCTCGATCAACGTGCAGATTCAACCCTTTCACCGCGTGCACGGCAGTCGCACCTTGACCGAACGACACCGACAAATTTCGGATATCTAGTACGCGCCGTTGAGACGTTAGCCCATTATCTGCCATGGCCTAAATCCTCTTTGCCATACGTGGATCGATCGCATCGCGCAGGCCATCGCCCAACATGTTGATCGACAAAATCGTGATGGACAGGAACAAAGCGGGAAACGCAATCAAGTGCGGCTTGATCTGCCAGAGTGCCCGACCCTCTGCCATGATGTTGCCCCAGGAAGGTGTCGACGGCGGGACGCCTGCACCAATGAAGGACAAGCTCGCTTCAGCCAAAATCGCCAGACCACAGATGTAGGTCGTTTGCACCGTCAACGCCGCAATCGTGTTCGGGAAGATGTGCTTCGCGACAATCCGCAACCGCCCCGCCCCCGCGGCCACAGCCGCTTCAACGTAGGGTTGCTCGCGTAACGATAAGGTCAGGCCTCGCACTAAACGCACCACCCTTGGGACTTCAGCGATCGTGACAGCCAAAATCACATTTTGCAAAGAGGCTCGGGTTAAAGCAATTAAAGCGATCGCCAGCAAAATTGTCGGAATCGACATAAAGCCGTCCATGATGCGCATGACGATTGCATCAATCCATTTCACAAAGCCGGCGGCCAAGCCGATGACAGTACCGATCACCGCGGACAAGATAGCCACTGAGAATCCAACCGTCAACGAAACGCGTGCGCCGTAGACCACGCGCGAATACACATCGCGACCAAGCAAATCGGTACCAAACCAAAAGCGCTCACTGGGCACCCTTGTGCGATGAATCGGCGAAAGTGCGGTAGGGTCGATCGTACCTAGCCAAGGCGCAAAAATCGCCATTAAAAATAACAGGCTTAATAAAAACCCACCGACAACAATGGTTGGATGCCGCTTAAAAAATTGTATGAACTTGGCCATCAGTATTTAATCCTTGGATCAAATACACGGTACAAAAGATCGACCGTCAAGTTCACTAAGACGTACATAAAACTAAACATCAAGATCACGCCTTGAATAATCGGATAATCTCGTCGCAAGATCGCATCGACGGTGAGCCGGCCAACCCCTGGTATCGAGAACACGGTTTCGGTCACGACTGCGCCGCTAATTAACAACGCCACCCCACTGCCCACTACGGTCACAATCGGAACCCCTACGTTTTTTAAGGCGTGCCGAAACAAAATGCCTTTATTACTGACGCCTTTTGACCGCGCGGTACGAATGTAATCTTGCGACAGTGTCTCGAGTAGGGTGGCCCGACTGATGCGTGTGATCAACGCCACGTACACGCTGCCAAGCGCACAGGTTGGCAAAATGAGGGTTCGAATCGAGGCCCAAAATCCTTGGGAAAACGGCACATAGCCCTGCACCGGTAGCCAGCGCAACTCTAAGCCAAAGGCATACGCCAACAGATACCCCACGACAAACGAGGGGATTGAAAAACTCAACACGGCCATCATCATGATGCTGCGGTCATAAAACTTATTATGGCGCCAGGCCGCGAGGGCCCCGAGCGGCACGGCCAGCGTCACCGACAATATGAGCGTCATAATCATCAAACTGAAGGTTGGCGCAAGGCGTTGGCCAATCATCTGACTGACCTGCAAGCCCGTAAACAGCGAAACACCGAGGTCTCCGTGCAAGACTTTCCAGAGCCAGTCACCAAAACGCACTAAAAAGGGCTGATCTAGCCCCAAAGTCTGACGAATACGAAGAATATCGGCAGGAGTCGCGTCTTCACCTGCTAGCAATACCGCGGGGTCACCGGGCGTCAGGCTGAGCAGGCCGAAAACGAACAACGCCACGAAGAGCATGACAGGCAGCGTCAAAAGCACGCGCCTTAGGGTGTAGGCAAGCATTAAATACCTTTCAGACTGCTAATTTTTAAGTCTAGTCGATCTTATAGGGTCGCTAGCCTAGCGTCAATCTCAGGCACAATAGCTTTTATCGAAGCTGTCGTTTATTGTTTGAATATCATGCAGACGTTGAGTATCCCAATTTTTCCGCTCGGGGCCACCTTATTTCCGGCAGGCATGATGGCGCTCAAGATCTTTGAGGTGCGCTACCTCGACATGACTAAAAAATGTCTGCGCGACAACTCACCTTTTGGCATCGTGACCCTAGACCAAGGGGCCGAAGTACAAGTGGCCGGCAAGCAAATCGAATTCGCTGATATTGGCACCTTGGCCACCATCATTCATTTTGAAGCCGTGCAACCCAGCTTGTTTATGATTCGTTGCCAAGGGGGGCAACGCTTTAAGATCCTTCAAAAAGAACTTCAGGCAAATGGCCTATGGCGTGCTGAAGTCGAATTGATCGCCCCCGATGAGGTTGTGGCGATCCCAGCTGAGCTGTTACCGACCGCTGATGCTCTTACGAAAATTATTCGCACCCTAGAAGATCAAGGGATCCCCCCCGACCAACGACCGATCATTCAGCCCTATCAGCTGCAAGACTGTGCGTGGGTGGCAAACCGATGCGCCGAGTTACTCGACCTACCCTCACAACAAAAACAACATCTTCTAACGATGGAAAACCCCAGACTCAGGCTTGATCTGGTACAAGAGCTTCTTGAAGACATGGGCGTATTCAAAGAGCCTGAATAAGCCGGAGTCGTTCATCAAACAATTTCACGTTCAGCACAGGATACGTTCACGTTACTTAAAGGACCCGTACGCGTGACTCGAAGGATCAGTTCGCGTTCAATACAAAAAATGAGACAACAGAAAATGACCACTCTACTTAAGATCGTTGCCGCTGCCGCGTTGACCTGTTTCGCCTCGCTTTCACTCGCACAAACGGCGGCTAACTATCCGAATCGCAACATCAGAATTTTGGTGCCCTTTGCGCCGGGCGGCTCAAGCGACCTGTTAGCCCGCCTGGTGGCGCAGCGTATGACCGCCGACTGGGGGCAACCCGTCATTGTCGAGAATAAGCCTGGCGCAGGTGCCACACTGGGTGCAGACCAAGTGGCCAAATCACCGGCCGATGGTTACACACTGCTGCTGGCTGCCGCACATCACACCATTGCGCAAAATGTGTTTAAAAATCTGCCCTACGATATTGATCGGGATTTTGCCCCCGTGAGCGTCATTGCCATGATCCCCAACATGGTTGTTGTAAACGCAAAGGTGCCCGCCAATACGATTCAAGAATTTGTCGCGTTGGCCAAAGCCCAACCGGGCAAATTGAACTATGGCTCTGCGGGCTCAGGTACTGCACATCACCTGATCGGCGAGATGTTTAATCTGCAGGCACAGACAGAGATCATCCACATACCTTACAAAGGCAGTGCGCCCGCAATCTCTGATTTGGTCAGCGGTCAGATTCAATTAATGTTTGATACGATCACCGCTGGCTTGCCACAAGTCACCGCTGGCAAAACACGAGCCCTGGCGGTCACCACTGCGAAGCGGTCATCGGCCTTGCCCGATGTGCCAACACTGAACGAAACCATTTTGCCTGGCTTTGATGTTGGGACATGGTTTGGACTGTTAGCACCCGCCAAAACCCCTAGCGACATTGTGGACAAACTCAGTGCAGAGGTCACGAAAATCGTCAATATCCCAGAAGTAAGAAGCCAATTGTTAGCAACGGGTGCTGAACCGGTTGGCAATACTTCGGCTGAGATGTCTGCGCAGATTAAAAAAGAACTTGCGAGCTTTGCTGCCCTACTTAAGCAAATTAAGCTGACCGTTGAGTAGTACCAAAAAATTTCAACTTCATTTCAGGAAATCAACATGGGGACTTTTAGAACATTTTTGTTCGCGCCCGCCAATCATCCACGCCGCACCGAAAAAGCGTTTACGCTTGGCGCTGACGCGGTCATTCTCGACCTAGAAGACGCCTGCGCTGTTTCAGAAAAAGTCATCAGCCGGCCTCTGGCCGTGCAAGCCATGCAGCGGCCACGCAACTGCTTGGGCTACATCCGCGTCAATCCAATGTCTACCATTTACGCCTATGGTGATCTTGTGGCGACTGTCCAGGCTGGGGTCGATGGTTTGATTTTGCCCAAGGTTGAAAATGCGAGCCAAGCTCAAACCGCTGACTGGATCATGACCGAGCTTGAACGCGAACGCGGTTTAACGCTCGGCGCGCTCGACCTCATCCCGATTATTGAGACGGCCAAAGGCATCGCAAACCTAGGCGAAATCCTGTCGAGTTGTTCACGCATCAAGCGTGTTGCTTTCGGCGCTGGCGACTTTACCCTGGATCTCAATTTGAAATGGTCGCGCGACGAGACTGAGTTGCTGGCCTACCGCAATCAAGTGGTCTTGATGTCACGCGCGCACGACAAAGAACCGCCCATCGATACCGTTTGGGTTGATTTGCAAGATGCTGAAGGGTTTGAGGTCTCAACCAATAAAATTCGCGACCTTGGTTTTCAGGGCAAGCTTTGTATTCATCCAGACCAGATCCCTGTGGTCAACAAGGCCTTCACACCGACCGAGGCGCAAGTCGCACGTGCCCAAAAGATTGTTGAAGCCTTTGCCGCAGCCGAAGCAGCAGGGTCTTCGTCGATTCAGTTAGATGGTCAGTTTATCGACTACCCAATCGTGTATGCGGCGCAGCGCATTGTTGCGATTAGTCAAAAATTGGCAGCGGCTCAGCACTGACACATCAGTACGTTCAGAACGCGCGCCTGTTGTCTTAGAACTTAAAGACAGGCGCGCAAATCCCTCGGCGTTAAGGCCGCATCGCGCAGTCTTGCGCCTGACGTGCCTCAAACTGCGCGCAGGTCTCGTCATACTTAAACCCACGGATGCCGCCGCGAACGACGCCCGACTCGCACGAGCGATACAGGTCTCGCCAGCACTCTGGCAATACGTCACTATCCGAGGGCGCAATCCACAGTCTGTATAACAACCGCTTAAGCGCTGGGTCTTCGTGGTCTTGAAACTCGGTGCGAGAATGTAGTGTCACGTGGCTGTTAATGATTTGCACGTCACCGGGTTCTAGCCACATTTCATAGGCAATCTCGGGGCGCCGCACCACCTGATCAAACTGTTCAAGCGCCGCAAAATGCTCGGCACTAATTTGTGGAGCCCCTTCGATTTTTTGAGCACTGCGCACGCGGTTCCAGTTCCAGCGACCAAACCATTTGCCGCCTTGTTGCGAAAATACTGGCTGCATGACGTAAGGCCCCTCGTCGGGCGCGCCTTCGCCTTGTCGGCTAAAAGCAATCGGCTCATACAGCCACTTCAATTGATCAGGAAATTCACGTGCCATCACGTCATGCCCCGCCATCGAGCTACTGACAATGGTCTTGCCGCCCGACACGGCCTGATTAAAACAGCTTAAAAAAATGATGTCCGACGAATCTGTATGAAAATCGAGTTCGGCGTTAGATGAGTAGCCACGGCCGGTGCCTGTGCGATAAGTCATCCCAGCATCTTTCACGGCTGAAATATAGTGGGTATCTTTGCCCTGCGGACGAGGCACCCCAGTGTAGAGACCTAAACTCCACGTCAAAATCTCGAACTGTTTGGCCGTGAGTTCTTGTCTTGGCAAACCCTTGATCAACGCAACCCCTAACCCGCGTTTGACTTCTTCAAGCGCAGCATTCAGTGTCACCAAGGTCTTACTCAACGCAAAATCAGTACGTCGATAATCAAGCAAGGATTTATTGGGATCTTCAGCCTTTAACACTGCGTCAATCATCTCTTGACGAGTTTGCTCATCGATCCGAAAAATCCAACGCGGATCGCGCTCGAGATCTGCGACACGCCAATTTGAGGGATGTTTCAAAGAATCCAATACCATACTCTTGCCTCACAACACGTTATTTTTAGAACTATAAATTGATTTGATCGCGCTCGGTCAGCTCAACGATGCTCAATGAGCGCCAGGCTCATCAATTATTAGCTCGCCTCTGATCAGATCAACGCTAACAACTCCCGCACTTCAAAATCACCTGTACCCATCACGATTGCGTCGACACTCGCTGCGACGGCACTGCCGCACACTTCAGTGATGAGCCCGCGCGCCTTGTCGCGAATTCTTTCTGGGCCGACTGGACGCGTCCAACTACCCAACGGCGCATCGCAGCGTTGAGTAAACTCGCGACCATCGCGCAACACAACCTTCAGCTCAACATGCATCCGATCCAGACGGCCAGAAATCGTCTCATCCGTATTCAGAGTAATTTTTTCTAGCAAACTCACAACATCTGAAGAAAAACGCCGATCCTGAGTAAAACTCTTGGGTTCAATCTGACCGTCAAGCAAGGCCACGGCAGTCGTGTACTGCCACGAAAATTTACCATCCAAACCCGTATCGGGCTTAGGCCGATTAATGTAGTGCATGACTGGCGTGCGTAATTCAATACGCGCGATCTGGTCCCCCCAATTCACAGAGGGGTTGCTCGCACGCAATTCAAGAGCCGCAGTGATCACAAAATGCGTCGCAAACTGAGACGGAAACAGTTTCCAGGCAGGCCCTGGCGACAAGGCGCGCGCGATCTCAAGTGGGGCAGTCAAATGCTGGGGCTCAAAGGTCGAACCAAACAATGCAGGGCCCCACCCTCTGGGGCTGCCGATCGCATCGACATTGGCCGTAAACCCCTCTGCTGCCAGCATTGCAGCCTCAGCACCATTGGCCGCAGCATCGCCGCAATGCAGCGCTTTAGTCATCGTTCCGACGTTTGCCAGCACAGAACCACAGCGCGAAGCCGCCATACTAACGGCAGCAACGGTCTGTGCCAGTGGTAAAGCCATCAAGTCAGCACAGGCCAGTGCGGCGGCCAAGGGCCCCACCGCACCCGGCGGATGCATGGTTAACTTACTTGGTTCAATCTGACCTGAAGCCAGGCGCAAACGCCCTTGCGCTTCAACCCCCTTGGCTAACGCGCGCAACAGTGACCTGCCCTGCACCCCGCACCCGCTGTCTTCGCGCCACTGTGCGACCGCCAGCAAGGCCGGCAATAGAGGAGACAGGGCGTGGTTAGGCGGGTTCCACATGGGTTCAAAATCCAAGACATGCATAGAGGCCCCGTTGATCCGCGCAGCCTGCACTACGCCAGTCGAAAAGCCCTTACCAATTACGCGCGCGGGCCCCTGCGGTACATCGCGTTGAGCAAGCTTGGCTAAGATACTCGGCCCCGTTTCGTGGGCTCCGGCGATCGCAACAGCCAACCCATCCAAAAGCAATAAACGGCACTGACGTTCAAGCGCCGCATCGTCAGCGGGCCAAGCCTTGAGTAAGGCGACAAAATGGCCGGTCAATTCATCTGTCTGCGTTTTAGCGTTCACGTTGGGTGCGTCTCTGTCATTTTTATCTTTTTGCGTCCGCACATTCTCTCGCAATTTCTAGCTCATGACGCCGATCAAACTCCACTATTTGGAATCCTTTTTATACAAGGCATCGATAAAGGGTTATCCCTAATCGACTCACTCAGTCATTCACCACAAACTGTACGACAAGATTTAATAAATGCGGTCACTCCGCAAACAAAAGAATTGGAGACTGCATGACAGCTTTTATTGGACAGGCACAGCGCCTGGAGGCGAACGTTGGCGAGCGCGGCATATTGCGTCGCACAATCGGTTTGATCTCTTCATCTATCCTGGCGAGTGTGTTGGCGACAAGTGCCTTTGCCCAAGCAGGCGCAGACTGGAAAGCCGTCGAAGACGCTGCAAAAAAAGAAGGAACAGTCAGCCTGTATCACAACCTGCGCCCGTCGGGTATCGAAAAGCTTTTGTCCGAGTTTCGCAAAACCTACCCAGGCATCAAAACCGAACAGATGCGTTTGGGCAGCTCGCCACTGATTGAGCGCTTTGCGACCGAATTCACAGCAGGTCGAAATTTGGCGGATGTGGTCATCACGTTTCCAGATGAAACCATGCTCAAAGGTGTGGATACGGGGGGATGGGCGCTCGAATGGACGCCACCCGAGCTTGCTGCGTTCAAGCCTGAAATTAATCGCGGCAACAAGATGTTTGCAGTGCACACCTCGCGCAACGTGATTATTTGGAACAAACAGCGGGTCAAACCCGCCGATGCACCAAAAGAATGGACTGATCTTTGGGATCCAAAATGGAAAGGCAAAGTCGCAATGGATCCCCCGTGGCGCTCGATTGCGGTGCAAGGTCTGATCGCACACTGGAGCAATATCGGTCTAAATGACTCGGCACAAAAGCTTAAAGCCAACGACGTACGTTTTTTTGAGGGCTCAGCAGGGGTGTTTCAAGCCGTCTTGCGCGGCGATGCACTGGTCGGAACCCTGGCAGATCTGCCCCTTGAGCCTGGTTTAGTCGATGGCGCACCCATCGGATTTGTGTATCCAAAGTCAGGTACCGCGATCAATGACGGCTATGTCATGGTGCCGGCCAAAGCGCCCCACTTAAATGCCGGAAAATTATTCGCCAACTGGGTGATGTCAGCGCCAGGCCAAGCCGTCTTACAAGAGATTGGCGGTCTACCCGGCACCCGCCCCGGCATCACACCTCCAAAATTTGTTCCGGCGACCTCGTCGCTCTCTAATGTTGTCGACTCACTTGTCATTTCATCGACTGCACAGCAAGCCCAATCTATCAATGTTTGGCGTGAAGTTTTTGGGATTCGCTAAACGTAGATGAACCGGTTGACCGAGAACAAAGCGATTACGCAACATCGTTTTAATTTTTTAACGCCTCTTTACGCTCTAGTCTTTGCTGCAGTGGCCCTGATGGCACTCGTGCCAGTTCTGGCATTGGTGCTTGGCAGCCTGCGCGACTCGCCGCCTGGGCAACCGGGCAATTGGACACTTGAAAACTGGGCGAACCTGGCTTCGCCTGGCGTGATCGATACTTTGATCACCACCATACAAGTTGCCTGTTTAACGACCTTCTTTTCAATGATTCTTGGCACGTTGCTGGCCTTGATCATTCATCGTACCGACTTCCGTTGGCCAAACGCGATGACCGGCCTGCTGGGTTTGAGCTTTTATTTCCCCTCCTTCATTTTGGGGATGGCTTGGATTGTGATTGGTTCGCCTGGCGGTCTGATTAATGATTTAGTGCGTGAGTTATTTGACGCCGAAGCCAATATCGATATCTACAGCGTCGCAGGGATTGTGTTGGTGATGGTGCTGCATCAGGTACCCTTTGTGTACCTCACCATGCGCGGCCCCGTCTTAGGCATGGATCCCAGTTACGAGGAGGCTGCTCGCACCTCGGGCGCCTCGGCCTTCACGATGCTCAGGCGCGTCACCTTACCCATGCTGTCTTACGCACTGGCCTCAAGCACCCTGCTCTGTCTGGTGATGTCACTTGAGCAGTTTGGTATCCCCGTGTTACTTGGCATCCCCGGACGCGTCACCGTTTTGGCGACGCAAATCTATTTGCTCTGCAGATTTCCTCCGACCGCCTATGGGTTAGCGGCGGCGATCGGTCTCACGCTGGCTGCCATCACAGCGCTTGCGATTTTGCTTCAACGCCGACTCGCGCGCGGCGGGCAAGCGGTTGCCACCACTGGCAAAGCGGGGCGAATCACTCCGATCCGTCTGGGCGCTTGGCGCTGGCCTGCCAACATTTTTTGCGGCGTGTACATCGCAATGGGCTTAATTTTACCGACCATCATTTTGCTGTACACCTCACTGATTAAATTTTTTACCGGCAATCCACTGACAGCCGCGTACACGTTTCGCAACTACATCAGCATTTGGGAATCTGAGGGTACGCAGCTCGCGACGTTGAACACGCTACTCGTGTCGGGCGGTGGTGCCTTAGTCGGTGTGATGCTTGGCGCGGCGTGTAGTTACTTCACCGTACGTCTGAAACCCACGGGGCATCGAGTACTCGACATGCTGGTCATGCTGCCCTTTGGGGTGCCTGGGGTGGTGCTAGGTTTAGGGTTGCTTTGGGCTTACGCCTATTTGCCCCTGCCACTTTACGGCACCATGACCCTGATTGTGCTGGCCTACGTCACACGCTTTTTGCCCTACGCCACCGAGACTGCGGGTGCACGCTTTGTTCAGCTTGACCGAAGCCTCGAAGAGGCTGCGTGGACAGCAGGCGCGAGTCGACAAACCGGCGTTTGGAGGATCGTGTTGCCGTTAAGCTTACCTTCCCTGCAGAGCGGCTACTTCTTATTGTTCATGGCCTTTTTTAGAGAAATCTCTGCAACCATTTTGATCTTTACCGCATCGACCTCAGTACTGTCTGTTTCGATTTGGTCTTATTTCGAGCAAGCCGATTGGGGCATGGCTAGCGCTTTATCAATTTTGGCCATGGTGTTGATGCTAGGGATCATGTCAGCGCTGCTCTGGGCCATGCCAGGGGCGCGTAAGCGGTAACACAATCAATATGAGAGCAGACTAATGGGCATCTCGGTCAGAGACCTTGTCAAAGTATATGGGCAGTCAACTGTCATCAAAGGCATCTCTTTTGAGGTCGCGGATGGCGAATTTGTGACCCTGCTCGGCCCGAGCGGCTGTGGAAAAACCACGACCTTACGCAGCATCGCGGGGCTAGACACGATCGATGGTGGCGAAATCCGAATTAACGAAAAAATTGTTTCAAATACCGCTACTGGGATATTCGTACCGCCTCACGAACGCAATTTGGGCATGGTGTTTCAGTCTTATGCCGTATGGCCACATCTGACCGTTGCGCAAAACGTAGCCTTCCCACTTACCGTCAGAGGGATTCGTGACACGACCGAAGCCGTCAAGTGGGCGCTCGATATCGTTGGGATGTACGAACTGGCCAATCGGCGCCCCTCTGAACTGTCTGGCGGTCAACAGCAACGCGTGGCGCTTGCCCGCGCAATCGCTGGCAAGCCACAAGTGTTGCTGTTTGACGAACCGCTCTCGAATCTTGATGCGCGACTGCGCGATCGAACCCGGACTGAAATCAGTCGGATTCAACGCGAGCTCAAAGTACCGGCTATCTACGTCACACACGACCAAACCGAAGCGCTCTCGATGTCAGATCGAATCATTGTTATGAGCGCAGGGCTCACCATACAAGATGGTTCGCCCAAGCAAATTTATCACCAGCCCGTGAATCGGTTTGTGGCGGACTTTATTGGCAACGCTAATTTCTTGCAGGTCCGCCAACAGAGTGGGCAGTGGACCTTGCCCGATGGCACGGTGCTGTCCGTCTGCCCAGAAACACAACACGCGCACGGCGACCAAGTGACCGCGCTGGTTCGGCCTGAGGCAATACAGGTCGAATGCGATCCCGTCGTTCAGACACAGCACGACGTCAATCGCGTCACCGGAACAGTCCTCAGTAGTATGTTTTTAGGTCAACACATCGAGCACGTGGTGAGCGTAGCCGGACTTGAATTACGCGCTTTCTCACGTACCCCGTTAGAGGTCGGCCGCGCGATTACACTTTCATTTCACGCCAACGATTGCCGACTGCTGAGCGCATAAGCTACGCTTCGCTTTATCTATTCAACGCCTCTTACTAAGAAACATCAGGATCATCGTTATGACTCAACCAAACGCCACTCAAACTGTGCTCGAGCAAATCGCCGAGCGTATCGTGTCTTTTGACCTCAGTGCTATCACACCGCAAGCTATCATGCTGTCGCGCACGGCGATTATCGATACGCTAGGCGTCACGATTGCGGGTGCCATCGAGCCTTGCACGACAAATCTGTTACGCACACCCGGTGTCGCTTCAGCGCCCGGCCTCTGCACAATTTTCGGTACGGCACAAAAGACTTCGGCACTTGATGCGACGTTTATCAACGGCACAGCGTCGCACGCCTTAGATTACGATGACTTTAGCCAACCAATGGGCGGGCATCAATCTGCACCTTTGGTCGCTCCCCTCATGGCGCTCGCCGAAGAACGCGGCGCTTCTGGCCTACAACTACTTCAATCCTACGTTGTCGGGATCGAAACTGAAATTCGCCTGGCGCGCGCCGTCAACTTTTACCACTATGACAAAGGCTGGCATCCAACAGCCACCCTTGGGGTCTTTGGCGCTGCCGCGGCGGCCGGACATTTGATTGGCCTTGATGCTAAAAAACAAGCCATTGCGCTTGCGATTGCCGCTTCGTTTGCCTCAGGCATCAAGGCTAATTTCGGCACCATGGTTAAACCTCTTCACGTTGGTCAGTGCGCGCGCAACGGTTTGCTGGCTGTTCTCATGGCTGATGCGGGCTACGATGCCAATCCTGAAGCACTTGAACACCATCAAGGCTTTTTCAATGCGTTTAATGGTAAAGGTAATTACGATGCCAGTTTGATTTTTGAGAACTGGGCCAATCCCCTTGAGGTCTTAAGCCCCAGCATGGGTCTCAAACAGTTTGCCTGTTGCGGCAGCACCCATCCGGCAGTGACGATGGCGCTTGAGTTGCGCAAACAAGAAACCTTCAGCCCTCAAGATATTGAAAAGGTCGACATCATGCCGCATCGTCGCCGCCTGCCGCACACCAACAACCCTGATCCTCAAACACCCCTTGCAGCCAAGTTCTCGGTGCAGTATGCAGTGGCTCGAGCCTTGGTCGACGGTGCCGTGCGCCTTGACGACTTCGAAGGCGATGCGCACTTCGATACCAAAGTTCGTGCGATCATGGCAAAAACCACCGCGATGCCACATCCCGATATGCCCGACGATTCACCCGACCAATTCGGCGCAGAAGTCATTGTTGCGCTTAAAGACGGGCGTACTGTGTCGCGTCGCATCAACAGCCTGGTTGGCCGCGGCGGTGACTACCCCTTGACTAGTGAAGAATTGTGGGAAAAATTCAACGACTGCGTGAAACGTGTGCTTCCCGTCAACGACATCCCGGCGCTCTTTGCCAAACTCGAAAAGCTCGAACATATTAAAAACATTCGCGAACTCACCCCCTTGTTAGCGAAATTTTCAAAAGCAGCTTAAGCTCAGACATACAGACGTAACGTTTTAAAGGAAACCCAATGCTCAGACGCGCCTTTGTCCGATCTACGGTGCTGGGCGGTCTGGCAGTCATTGGGTTTCCACTCTTTGCGCAGCAAGATAAATTTCCGACTAAAGCAATCAGATTTATCGTGCCTTTTGCTGCAGGTGGCGGAGGAGACGCGATCGCCAGGATCTCGGGGCAAAAACTATCTGAACGACTCAATACCCCGGTAGTGATTGAAAATCGTACGGGTGCGGGCGGCACCGTGGGTTCGGCGTATGTGATGAAGTCAGCCCCTGATGGTTACACGCTGCTCAATATGTCTAGCAGTTACTGTATCCAAGCCGCCATGGGGCCACTGCCCTTTGATCCAATACTGGATATGCAACCCATCATCACGCTCGCGCAAACGCCAATGGTGCTTCTCGTTCATAACGACTCGCCTTTTCGCAACGCAACCGATTTGATCACCGCCGCAAAAAAGAACCCCGATCGCTACACACATGGCTCAGCCGGAATTGGTTCGATTGCGCATTTATCGATGGAAGAATTCGCCTATCTGGCAGATATCAAATTAGTGCACGTCCCCTACAAGGGCTCGTCACTTGCCATGAATGACTTGCTTGGTGGCAATGTTGATCTTTTGCTAAGTACCTCAACGTTCACAGCCCCTTACATCAAATCAAAGCGCGTCAGAGC
>CAIZGG010000387.1 GCA_903932425.1 uncultured beta proteobacterium
TAAGCCAAACGCTAAGAGCATCGCTGTGACAACTGAGTTCAGTTGGGTGATTTTCATTGTTTTCTCCTGAATGCTACGTTGATATATGCTGCGTCTAGAAACAGAGTTTATCAAGATACGGGATTCACTGTCCTTGGGTCGTGTTTTGTTAGTTCTTTGATCTATCTAGCCGAAGCCGCCGCGAGAGGCTGCGCTTCGGAGATCGTCTGATCAATCGCGGTACGTAGCCGTGAGGCGATTTCATGAAGCTCGTTTTGCGTCGTAATGAAGGGCGGAGCCAAGAGAACATGATCTCCTCTGCGTCCGTCCATCGTGCCCCCCATGGGATAGCACAATAAGCCTTGGGCTAAGGCATTTTTTTTGATGCGTGCGTGCAGCTGCAGCGCTGGATCAAAGGGCGCCTTGCTGCTGCGCTCTAAGACCAGTTCAATCGCCCAAAAAAAGCCGCGACCGCGAATATCACCCACATAGGGATGGTCTTCAAAATGCTCTCGAAGGATGCTTCCAAAGGCGAGGCCGTTATCACGCACCTTCGTCAATAAATCGTCGCGTTTGATGACTTTTTGAACCGCGAGTGCGGCAGCGCACGCGACTGGGTGACCTAGGTATGTGTGGCCATGCTGAAAAAAACCACTGCCGGCCGACATCGCATCGACAATCTTCTTCTGTGCCAGTAGTCCACCAATTGGCTGGTAGCCACTGCCAAGCCCTTTCGCGATCGCAACAATATCCGGCGTAATACCCTCTTGCTCTGAGGCATAGAGGGTACCGGTGCGACCCATGCCGCACATCACTTCATCCAGAATGAGCAAAACCCCATACTTATCACAAACCGCCCGCATGGCTTTGAAGTAACCCGGCGTTGGAGTTAACACGCCGGCGGTCGCGCCGCCCACCGTTTCGGCGACGAATGCAATGACTCGGTCGGGGCCTTGGGTCAAAATAGCTGCTTCTAATTCGCGCGCTAAGCGAGCAACGTATTGTTGATCATCTTCGCCTGGGGGTTGTTCGCGATAGGGGTAGCAGGCGGAGACGTGCGTCGCTGGTACAAGCAGCGGGGCAAAGGGGGCCCGTCGCCCCGCATTGCCGCCAACCGCCAATGCACCCAGGGTGTTGCCGTGGTAGCTTTGGCGGCGTGCAATGAAGTGACTGCGTTGAGTTTGCCCAAGTTCGACAAAATACTGACGCGCCATTTTGAGCGCGGCTTCGATCGCTTCCGAGCCGCTACTGACAAGATAAACGTGGCTCATGCCCGCCGGCGCAGTGCGAACAAGTTCATCCGCAAGTTCTTCGGCGACCTCTGTCGTAAAAAAAGAAGTGTGGGTGTAGGCCAGTTTATCAATCTGCGCATGCATGGCTGCAATAACGTCTTGCTGTCCGTGACCAAGTGTCGTGACGGCGGCGCCCCCCGAGGCGTCTATATAAGAGCGCCCCTCAGCATCTTGAATCCAGATGCCTTTTCCGGATACGGCTGTGGCAGGTTGAATACGCAAGCTACGATGAAGGATGTGTGACACGTGGGCTCCTTTGAGAGTGTCGAGCCTATTTGCGGTGGCGATTACGTTGCGAGTGTAGAGGTGAACGTCCAGAGGCGATCAGGTCGACGCCAGTCGCTGAGAACGTCGCCGTAGATACTCGACGACAACGAGCAGCAAAGCCGATAAAAGCACAAGCAAGGTCGCGGCTGCAGCGATGATGGGGTTGATTTCTTCTCTCACGCCATTGAACATTTGAACGGGGATCGTGCGTTGGTGTGGTCCTGCTAAAAATAGTGCAACGACAATGTCGTCAAAAGACACGGCAAAGGCAAACAGTGCGCCTGAAATGACTCCGGGATAAATCATTGGCAGAGCGACTCTTCTGAATGCCACAAAGGGAGATGCCCCCAAGCTTGACGCAGCTCTCAGTAGGTTTGTATCCAAGCCCTCTAAGGTGTCCATCACAGTCACGACCACAAAAGGGACTGCGAGAACAGTATAAGCGAGCACTATACCGCTTAAGTGATTGACTAAACCAAGAGGCGAATATAAAAAATAGGCCCCCATCGCTGTAATCACGACTGGCACAACGATGGGCGACAAAATTAAAAAGGTAATCGGTTTTGCATAGGCGGGAGATAGGCGTTTTAAGCCAATGGCGGCGGCAGTGCCGAGCGTCGCGGCAACGACAGTGGTGATGAGCGCAATCATTGTGCTGTTCACAAACGCTAGTTTCCAGTTATGAGAAGACAACAGACTCTCATACCAACGCCACGACAGCCCCGCCAGAGGAAATGTCAGATAAGAGCCACTTTTCAATGTTTGGGACTAGTCCGTCGCCACAAGGCGCCTAGCCAGTCGCGCATACGCCATACTACTCACGCATTGCAAGAATCTATACAATAATATACTGAGACACCAGTGAACTTGCCTGATGACTAAAATAGTAATATTGAACGAAAAGCAAGCTCAATCATAATAATTCGGTTCGAGACATTTCAGTTAGCCTGCAGTTAGGGCATAACGAAGGAGACACACATGTTAGGCATACAAGCAAGCAAGGTATTGTGTAGCGCGCGCTTAATCGCGTCCGCGTTAATCGGTGCTGTACTGTTGACCGGAGTCACGCCTGTTCTGGCGCAGCCAGTGATCAAGGTGCGTTTTGGCGTCAATAACCCTTACTTTCCCGGCAATACGCCCGTCAGTGTTGGCGTCACGACAGGCATCTTCAAGAAGCACGGTCTTGAAGTCGAGATGGTGGCCACACAATCTCCCATGCCGCCACTGCTTGCGGGTTCGACCGATGTGACACTCGCTGGCGCGCCGCCTTGGCTGAGCGCGGTGGCAATGGGTCAGAAGCCGCAGGTGCTTGCGACGCTGCTGGCAAAGAATAGTCAA
>CAIZGG010000388.1 GCA_903932425.1 uncultured beta proteobacterium
CATCCCACGCCAACCCACCAACCCAACAGACTGTTTCATCGTAAAAACCAAAAATTCGTTTAAATACCTACACTTAGCGGTTATTTTACCACTAAGGTTATTGCCTGACCTGTCGAGCGAAAGCCTGGGCCTATGCTTAAGCCAAAGCCTTCAAGACAGCATCGCCCATCGCAGCCGTACCGACTTTCGTTGTGCCTTGTTCGTAAATATCAGCGGTGCGAAGACCTTGTTGCAGCACTTTACGAACCGCTTGCTCGATACGATCAGCTTGCGCGGCTTGGTCAAGTGAATAGCGCAACATCATCGCAGCAGACAAAATCGTAGCTAAGGGGTTTGCCACGCCCTTGCCTGCGATATCTGGGGCTGAGCCATGGCTAGGCTCGTACAAGCCTTGGCCTGAAGCGTTCAGCGATGCCGAAGGCAACATGCCGATTGAACCGGTCAGCATCGAGGCTTCATCTGACAAAATATCGCCAAACAAGTTGCCTGTCACGATGACATCGAAATCACGAGGGGCGCGTACCAACTGCATCGCCGCGTTATCCACGTACATATGCGACAGCGCGACCTCAGGATATTCTTTACCCACTTCGGTCACGATATCGCGCCAGAGTTGCGAGGTTTCAAGCACATTAGCCTTATCCACGCTGCACAAACGACGTTGACGCTTAAGCGCAGCCTGAAAACCCAGATGGGCAATACGACGAATCTCAGGCTCGGCGTAACGCATTGTGTCAAAACCTTCGCGCGCACCGGCAAATGGGCCATCGGGGGCCTCGCGCACACCGCGTGGTGACCCAAAATAGATGTCGCCCGTGAGTTCGCGCAAAATCAAAATATCAAGACCGGACACCACCTCAGGCTTTAACGATGAAGCATTGGCCAACTCGGGGTACAAAATCGCTGGGCGAAAGTTCGCAAACAAACCAAGCGCCTTACGCAAGCCCAAAATGGCCTGTTCTGGGCGATGCTCGCGTGGCAGCTTGTCGTATTTCCAATCGCCAACCGCACCAAACAACACCGCGTTTGACTCTTGCGCAAGCTTTAACGTTGCGGGTGGCAAGGGATGGCCGTGCAGGTCATAGGCAGTGCCACCAACGGGTGCGTGGTTAATTTCAAGCGGCAGGTTGAGCGCGCCCAAGACACGAACCGCCTGTTCGATAATTTCGGCGCCGATGCCGTCGCCTGGCAATACTGCAATTTTGTGCGTCATGTTGCTTCGATCCAAAAGTAATGGGCCGGTAAACCGGCCCGACGTCTAAGTAAACTAACGTGCACCGATTGGTTGAACATCTAACCAAGGATGGCGGGCGAGGCGCTCGGCCTCAAAGGCTCGAATCTTGTCGGCCTGACGCAAGGTCAAACCAATTTCATCCAAACCGTTGATCATGCAATATTTGCGATGTGCGGTGATATCAAAATCCATCGTCCGACCATCGGGTGCAATCACGACTTGTTTTTCAAGATCGATTGTCAGCTTATAGCCAACAAAACCACGCACTTCGTCAAACAGACGCGAGATTTGCAACTCAGACAAAACGATCGGCAAGAAGCCTGTCTTGTAGCTGTTGTTAAAAAAGATGTCAGCAAACGAGGGGGCAATCACTGCGCGAAAACCATATTGCGCCAACGCCCAAGGTGCATGCTCGCGGCTTGAGCCACAGCCAAAGTTTTTACGACCCAACAAAATTGAAGCACCTTGATACCGCGAATGATTCAAAATGAATTCAGGATTCAAGGGGCGCTTAGAGTTGTCCATACCGGGTTCGCCGTGATCCAGATAGCGGATCTCGTCAAACAGGTTGGGGCCAAAGCCCGTGCGCTTGATGGACTTCAGAAACTGCTTGGGGATGATCAGATCGGTGTCGACGTTTTCACGATCGAGCGGAGCGACCAAACCTTGATGAGTGATGAATGAATCCATGATCTTTACCGGAGGTTACGTACGTCAACGAAATGACCCGACACGGCTGCCGCTGCTGCCATGGCCGGACTCACGAGATGGGTGCGACCACCCTGCCCTTGGCGTCCTTCAAAATTTCGGTTTGAAGTCGAGGCGCAACGTTCGCCGGGCTCGATGCGATCGGCATTCATGGCCAGGCACATTGAACAACCAGGCTC
>CAIZGG010000389.1 GCA_903932425.1 uncultured beta proteobacterium
GCTTGTTCCAGGCGCCATCATTTAAAAACTCTAAACTGCCTGAGGCGACCGACAACGCCAAGCCCTGCGCGTCGATGTACTGCGTTTGATTCAGCCCCAGTAGCCAACCCGCAACCATGGTACAGCCGAAGGTTCCAATTAATCCGGTTGGATGAAAACCAATTTGATGGAATCCGCCCTTCGCAACGGACCCGAGTCTAGTCGCAATTTCAACGCCCAACACAAAGGCAGTCAGTAGCTCTTCTCCACTTTTGTTATGCTGCGCAGCCATCGCGAGCGCTGTCGGCAACGTAGAGGTCGTCGCGTGAATCACCCCTTGCGCGTGTGTATCGTCATAGTCCAACCCATGGATCAAGATACCGTTCATTAATATCGAATTTCGTAGGTCGAGCCGCTTGTCAGACCCTAAGACAACCGAACGGCCGCCTGAATTCAAGTCGCTGATCGTCGCCATCGCCCGCTTTGAAAAGTCGTAACCGTGCGAGGCCACCGCGATCCCAAAGGCATCAAGCATTAAAAGCTTGGCACGTTCGCGTACCGAAGGCGGAATATCGCTCGCCTTAAAGCCCTCAGCAAATCTGGCGAGTTGTTCTGATATGGCTTGACCGGCGGCCGGTGTACTATTTTTTTGAGTTGTCATTTTGATCTCGATTTAGTCAACCTGTGCACCAGAAAGCTTCACCGCGACAGACCAGCGCTTAAGTTCCTCTTCTATGAAGCTGCGAAATTCACTCGGTGTGTTTCCTACTGGCACCGCACCTAAAGCCGCCAGCTTGGCAGCAAACTCTTTTTCACGCAGAGCATTCATCGAAATTTTTGATAGGGTGTTGATCACAGACTCGGGGGTTTTAGCCGGCGCCACCAGTCCGATCCAAGCAACCGCTTGAAATCCCGGATAGCCCGACTCTGCAACGGTAGGGATATCAGGTGTTGCAGCAGCGCGCTGAGCGCTTGACACAGCAATCGCACGCAACCGACCTGATTGGATATGAGGAATCGCGCCTGGCCCCGTCTCAAACATCGCCGAGATTCGTCCGGCCATTAAGTCAGTTAACGCAGCAGGACCGCCTTTATAGGGCACATGGGTCAGGTTGACCCCAGAGGCGTTTTTAAACAACTCCATGATCAGATGATTAGTCACCCCACTACCGCCCGAGCCATAATTAATTTGACCGGGACTTTTCTTAGCAAGTTCAACTAAGTCTTTTACGGTTTTGATCGGCAGGTCAGGATTCACGACTAGATACTGAGGCACGATCGCAATCAAACTAATCGGCGCAAAATCACGCAATACGTCGTAGGGAAGGTCTTTATATAACGCGGGATTCACGGCGAGCGTTGCACTCGACCCCATCATCAGCGTGAGTCCGTCGGGGACTGCGGCTGCGACAATGCGACTGCCCAAGATGCCAGAGGCACCGGCGCGGTTATCAACGATAAAACTTGAGCCCGGAATATTGTCAGCAAATTTTTGCGCCATGTAACGTGCGACCACATCAGTCGCCTGACCCGGCGGAAACCCAACAATCATCTTCACCGGACTTTCTGGATATTGCGCATGGCTAGCGAAGTTTGTTAGAATCAAGAGCGCGGTGCTCAACGCCAAGAGGACTCGTCTAAGAATTTGCATGTTTGTCTCTTTTATTTTTTTGTTGAGGCACGATATGTTCAGCGAGCAGGGCTCAAGGGCAAGCCCTACATCGCTTAATCACCTACACCATGGCCGCGCTTAGGTACGAGCGCAGACCGTATAAAGTTCATGATCTCAACACCGTTTTGATTAAACGCCCTCGTTTTGACGGTCACAATCCCTTGCGTCGGACGGCTCTTGGATTCGCGAATTTCAAGCACTTCAGACTCAGCGTAAAGCGTATCGCCCGCAAAGACCGGGGCAGTTAAGTTGATCTCTTTCCATCCCAGATTCGCGACCGCCTTGCCGCTAATGTCATTGACCGTCATGCCCAAAACGATCGCAAGCGTCAAACCGCTGCTAACGAGCAATTTGCCAAATTCACTTTTTTCAGCGAAAGCGGCATCGCAATGCATAGGATGAAAATTCATCGTGAGCAACGAAAAATGAATGTTATCGGCATCGGTCAGCGTGCGACCGGGTCGATGCTCATAGACTGCGCCTAGCTCAAAATCTTCGAGATAACGGCCATAGCTTGCTTGATAGCGCTTGTGACCTACCGTCTTAATCTCCATGACCCGCCTCTTTGTTAGGTTTATTAGTTTGTACGGACAAAGTGTCGCTTAAAAAACAGGCGGCTGTCAACTCGCACCCACTGACCGTCACGCGACCAGTCAAAGCGAGAGAGCAGCCGCCCCTAGAACGCTTCAGACAAGCCCGGCTGCAACGACCAAGGCAGGCATATCAAAGCGCGCCTGCCGCAGATATTTAGGGCGCCAGTTCGCATTCGCATACAAAATACTCTTAGGATCATTTTTTAACATTGCGACAAAGCTTTGACCAACCAATTGGCCACCAACCGGGCCAAGGCGGGTGGGCACGGCATCACGCGCGTCGTCTGAATGCTCACTCATCTGCGCCACTTTTTGCGCCCACACGTGTTGTGCCTCGGCCAAAATATAAAACCAGAGCGGTGCGGCCTGACTAAAACTAGAGCCGTAATCAGCGATTGAGCGATTGCTCTTGAGCCCTTCGACGGTTGCCTTACCCACTTTCAAATCCTTGGTGTCAATGGGCGCTAAACCCATTGCGAGCGCAACTGCCTGACCGCTCGGCAGTCCATCTTGCACGCCACGTAATAAATTGCGATAGGCTAGATTCGCGACTTGCCCGGTTCGCGCCACCGGCATTCCATTTTTGTCCCGCCGCATTGCGCTGCTATCGTCAGCTGCTGAAAACTCGGGCAAAAATGCTAAAGGATTAGTCAACGACGTGTCGATCTTGTATGAGGCCTGCACGCGTCGCGCCCCTTGCGTCACCGTTCGGTAATCAAGCTTATTATCAATTTCAAAATAAAGTTTCCAGTCAACCGCCCACTCGGCCGGAAACTCCCTAAATCCATTTAAGCCCGAGTAGTAAGACGCTGCAAAAATCTGCCGGCGTCCACTTAATGCTGGGTTCGCCGCAAGTTCTTGTTCGGTGCCGCGCATCTCGGTATCGGTATTTAGGCGATAGACCGGGCGTATCAGTGAGTGACCAAATCGATACGCAGCATCAACAAATTCAAGTGGAATCTGCCCCGCAGGCAACTGACTGGCAAAGGTCAAACGAGCCTGAGCACGGTTCACTTTCCCCCCCTCACCAAAGCCCGGAAGCAGCCCGGCAACAACCTCTGCTCCGAGTAGCTTAGGCAAGAAATCAGTAAGAATCATCCACTGGTAATGCAGCGTCACAATTTGCCGTAACTCGTCAAAACTCGCGCGTGGATGATCGGCGGCCACCTTGTTATGAAAGGCCACAAACACGCCGTGCATCTGACTGACAAGCACATTCTCGTCGTTGCGCTTGTCGCCTAAAATCGCGCGCCCCTTCAAGCGAGGATGATCATGGGCGTTGCTCGCAACACCCGCTTGATTCAAGGTGCGCCCGACTAACAGACTGCGCCCATCGTCTTGATACAGATAAGGCTGGTCGGCCGGACCGCGCCCGTACACGCAATCAAGATCGAAACTCGCCGTGCGTAGATTATTCGTCGGCATACCAGCAACCAAAGGGCCAAAATGATCAATCGGATTCAGGGTGAGGTCATGATCAATAAACTGACCTAAATAGCTATAGCCCGCAGACATGCCAAAATTTTCTTCATCATCAAGTTCGTCCTCGGGGGTGGCCGTGATGATTAAATGGCCTTGAGCGTCTCGTTTGGACTGCCCATCGCTTTGCTTCAACGTTTCGGGTTCAGCAGACATCCCAATGAGGCCTGATGCGTCGCCCATTGCGAGTCGCTTCAAATCCTCTGAAGCAAACTTGGCGCCCGGTAACTCAGGAAACATTCTCGTGTAGTCGAGCGCTGAGGGCTTAGCCATAGCAGACGAAGGCAGAGGCTGGGCTTTCGCGAGTGTTGTCGTGGCAACAAACGCGGCGCCTGCCTTGAGCAAGGTACGACGACTCAGCGTGTGATTCAGCATAATTAAGTACTCCTATGTGATGGACAGGCAAACGATACGAATTTGAAATGAAGCCAGTTTGAGGAAATCGTGTAGAAATTGTGAAGATCCGGTACTAAAACTCCAGATGAAGTCGCAATGAATAGACATTGACTGGTCCGCGATCGGCGTTGTAGCAAGGGTTATTGACGCGCTGATAATCGACCGTTGCCCACAGTCCTTTTCTGACTTGTGCGCTATAAAAAGCTTCAAAAATTTGCTCTTTACGCGGATTCGTCAGTTGACCGTCGCCGCAGAAAAAACCTTGCCCGCCGGCGTTCAAATAGTCGACATGCGCGCTTGAGATACCATTGATCGCGACCCCTAAGCCAACGGTATCGTTAGGGCGCGACCAGCTAGTACCCTTGATTGAGACACCAAACGACAGCGAGTTATCGATTTGCGCGAAGGAGTACGCCTCGGCCTCACCATTGTTTTTGCTGTAGCGGGCGAATACTCCGATGTCGTCACTAATAGCCTGCTCTAAGCTCAGACCAAAGCCGGACTTCACTTGATTGGTCCGCACGTTCGCAACGTCTGGCGTCCCACCTGAGGCTTGGCTAAAGGCCACCGCATCTGACCAGGCGCCCATATTGGCCTGATTGCGAAAGAGCAACAGGCGCACACGCCCAGGCTGATCACCCAAGCGATGGGCACGTTCAATTTCAAGATTGTCACCAAAGCTTTGCGAGTAATTGCCATTGAGTTGTAAACCGTTTGATTCAACGGGCAACAACATACGCCCAAGCCGAAAGGCCCAATCGTAGTGGTAGTACTCAAACACCAGCCCTCTCGTATAGCCACGCGCATCAGCAGGCATCTCCCATGCGCCATAATCCATGAGCGACCAATTTAAAAAGTTGATTCGTGGATCGTGCGCGTAGGTGTTTTGATCAAAGATGTCAGTGGCGGCAAAGACACCGGCCGTGATGACTAACCGACGCTTATCGACAGACCCTGCAAATTGATTAAACCCGGCCTCTTGGTCGATTGTTCCACCCCCAAAGCCGAAGGTCTGCCGCACAAAGCGCCGCGACCAATATGCAGTCGGGTCCGTGCTGCCGGCTTTTTGAGCCTCACCATTTGTCATTCCACCAAAGCCGCGCAAGCCAGAAAAAGGCAAGCCCTGAGTGACCTCTGGATCAACAAAAAACTCAGTTCCTTTCCAGGGGCGAAAGCCAAGAAAGGCGGTTGCGCTTAAGGTGTAACCAATCTCTTGGTTGGGCGACAGACTACTCGGTCCGTCATAAAACGACCCAAACTGTGGGTGCTTCTGCCAAACGTAGGTACTTTGTATATTGGCAGTGAAGTGCTCAAAGGGCTCGGCCTCTTGAGCTGACGCAATCGAAAGCGCCAAGGCCATCAGCAAGAAACCGAAAACCACCAAATGGCGTTCGATAAATTTTTTTAACACGTTGCGCTCCTTGATCTGTAGATGCAGACCAAAGATACGCAGGGCTTATGAAGCGAGTTTGAGCAAAAAATGGAGAAATTGTGAACTGCGGCAAAGCGCCAGGTCGGGCGTGCCCTTAAATTTCTAAGCGATAACCGATTCCGTACACCGATTGAATTAAATCGAGTTCAGGAAAGAACTGTGAAATTTTCTTGCGAATGTTTTTGACATGGCTGTCAATTGTGCGATCAAACACATCTTTTTCACCAGAAAAAACATCAAGCAACTGGGCACGCGACCACACTCGGCCGGGCTTGGCGCCAAGCGCTGAAAACAACTTATACTCTGAGGGAGTTAAGTCGATTTTTTTTCCATACAGTCGCACGATAAAAGAGTCTTGATCAATCTCTAGCGGGTGAGTGGATTCTTGCTGCTGCGGTTCGTTGGGCGCATGGCGCCGCAACACAGCTTTCACCCGCGCGACGACTTCGCGTGGACTAAACGGCTTACAAATATAATCATCCGCACCTAATTCAAGGCCAATGAGGCGATCAATTTCTTCAACGCGAGCGGTCATCATTATGATCGGGATCGCAGAGGTCTTCCTAAGGGCACGGCATAATTCAAAACCATCCAAACCGGGCAACATGACGTCGAGTAGGATCAACGCAAAGCGGCCAGTCGCAACCAAAGTCTGCACCTCACTGCCATCGACACGATGCTCGGCACCGAAACCATCGCGCTTGAGATAATCCACGACAATATCTGCAATCGCTACCTCATCTTCGATGATCAGGATCTCTCCTTTTGCTGAACTCATGTGTTTGCCTCAAGCAGGGGAAAGATCAGGCGCAACTTTAAGCCGCCCAACTCTGACGCAAAAGCCGCGAGCGAGCCCTCATGCGCGGCCACAATTGACCTGCAAATGGCGAGGCCCAACCCTGACCCACCCGTTTCGCGTTGGCGCGAACTGTCGGTTCTGAAAAAAGGATCAAACAGCGAGGCCAAGGAAGTCGACTCGACGCCCGGAGCACTGTCTTCAATACACAACTCGACTGAGGTTGCGACGATAGTCGCCTGCAGGCGGACGACTCCACCCTGGTCCGTGTAACGCAGCGTATTTTCAAAAATATTCGCAAACAATTGCCTGAGTCGACTCGCATCACCGAATACCAAGGCCTGCCCAGCATAGGCATGTTCAACGCTCAAGCGTCGCGCGGCGAAGCGATCAGAAAACGCAGCCGCTGACTCTTGAAGCAAACCAATCACATCAACAGCTTCTTTTTTAAAGGCAAGCGCACCGGAATCAGCGCGGGCCAAGTCGTTTAGATCGCTCACCAACTTCGTCAGGCGCAAAGTTTCTTTATGAAGCACCTCGAATTCTGCGCGGCTAGGCGCCCGTACTTCATCGATTAAGGCCTCAATGTGCGCGCGCAAAATTGACAACGGCGTACGCAATTCATGAGACGTCTGAGCCACCCAAAGGCGGCGATTATTCTCGTGCTGTTCGAGTGCATGCGCGAGTCGATTAAAGTCACGGACCAAATCACCAAATTCATCGCGACGCTCGCCCGCGATACGCGCCGTATATTCACCTGAAGCTAAGCGTCTGGTCCCAAGGGTCACCAGGCGCAAGATCGAGGTGAAATGTCGCGCCAGCAACAGGGCGGCTAACATCGATACGACAAGCGCGAGAACTGCTACGATCAACACCATTTCAATACTGTGGTCGACAAATGACCGATCCATCCCATTGGCTGCTGCGGTCACGACCAACCCCAGTTGTCCAACCATTTTTTGCTCGTTCATGAGCGCGCGCGTCACTACTGTATCGGTCGCTGTTGCGCGCATACCCGCCAAGTAGCGCCCTTCGCGATCCATCAGCACGTAGCGGCGCGCTGCGATCGTCTCGGCCGTGTCGGGCTCAGCTGCAAGCGCTTTTTCTGGAGCAACTGGTGCAGGAACGCCTTGAACGGGCTTTGGCGCAACAGGTGGGGGCACCACAGGCCCGGGCTTTGGCGCAACAGGTTCTGACGCAGGCGGAACCGTTATTTGCGTGGGGGGCTGTGGAGGTGATGATCGCGGTGTTCTGTTCGACGAGTTGCCCGACTCGTTACCAGGTGAGCGTCCTTGGCCTTGCCCAACACGATTCGGTCGCGCAACCAATCCCTCAGGCGACATCAGACAAGTAGAGCGCATAATCCCGTCGCGGGTTCGATGCCAAACCTCATCGCCTTCTTGTTTTCCGCGGCAATCGTCTAGTGCGCTTTGAGGCGCGCGCTGACCCGACTCGCTACCCGCCACGTCACTCGGGCTACCAAGCATGAATTGCACTCGCAAAACGCTTGCCTGTTGTGGGGCGCCGAGCGCAAGACGTTGGCTGGACTCCCAATCGTCAAGCACCACATTGACTTCACTGCGCGCTTTCGGATTTATATTTTCAGAGACTCGGTCTGACTGTATAAAACTAAGCCATGCCGCGGGGTCATCTTTAAATAAAGTCCAGTTACCACGCGCCGCGTAAACATCCTCAAGACGCTTGACCAAAACACTTTGACGATTCAACTCTGTCTGTGCCAAATAGGTCGAAAAGCCTTGGCGCAAGTTCCAGGTCGTCAATCCAACGATGAGAGCGATCACGATCAAGCTCACCAACAGAACCGATAAGAAAAGCTTATGGCCAACTGTTAGTCTCAACGCAGCACCTCGACTCTGTTGTTCTGCACGATGCGACAGCCTAGGTTGTTGTGGCTTGTTTTAGCTTCTGATGTCGCAACCATTGGGTCACGATGACAAGTCCAAAGCCTACAAACCCAATGACATCGGTCAAGCCCGACGGGTAGGCCAACGCTACGCCAGCAACCACCATTACAGCCCGTTCGATCAAGTTCGTTTTTTCAAGAAACCAGCCTTGTAAACCGCCCGCCAAACAAATCACCCCGACTACTGCCGTTACGCTCGTCCAGGCAATTTGCATCCAGTCTGCTTGCATCAACCCTTTCATTGAGCCCATTAGCAAGAGCCCAGTGCCGGTCTGATCTAAGGTAAACATAAACGGCACCAAAATGGCTGGTGCCACGTATTTCCAGGTTTGAAGGGTGGTCTTGTAGGGATCACCTTTACAGATAGCAGCCGCCGCAAAGGGTGACAGCGCGGTAGGCGGTGACACTTCAGAGAGCACCGCATAATAAAAAATAAACATGTGCGCTGCAAAAGCAGGCACACCCAAATTGATGAGCGCCGGCGCTGCAATCACAGCACAAATAATATAAGAGGCTGTAACTGGGACAGCAAGCCCTACGACCCACACGACGAGCGCGGTGAAAATAGTCGTCAGCAACAGTGATCCACCGGCATACTCGATCACGATCGAGCTAAATTTCAGCCCAAGTCCAGTGAGTGTCACTGTACCAACAATCAAACCAGCACCAGCGCACGTCACCGCGATCGCGAGGACCCCCGTCGTACCAGAGGCTAGCGCTTTGGTGAGATTGGATTTATACAAACCAGACACAAAGGGCTCTTTACCGGTCAGCCAATCCCAAGACAGTATTGCAGTGTCTCGGCGCAACATACTGCTGGCCGCAGAGACGACGGTCGCCCAGAACACTGACATGACTGGCGAAAAACCATAGAGCATGAAGACTACGATCGAAATCAGCGAAAAGAAATGAAACCAATATTTCTTTGTGAGAGACCACGCACCTTCGGCAGATTCAAAGTGAATATTTTTCATGCCGTATTTACGGACATCAATCTCGACCATCACAAACAAACCGAGGTAAAACAGAATGGTCGGGATGCAGGCCATCAACAAAACATCGAGATAAGAGATTTTTAAAAAGTCAGCAATCAAAAACGCCGCGGCGCCGAGTACGGGTGGAGAAATAATCGCCCCCAACCCGCCTGCAGCCAGCAAGCCACCAGCCGCATTGCGTTCGTAACCCACTTTTTCTAGCATCGGAGCCGCAACAGATCCAACCGTTACAGTTGTCGCAACACCCGAACCCGAAGGGCCGCCTAGAAGAAAGGATGACAGCACAATTGTGCGGCCTACTCCTGACGATTTACCACCCATAGCCGCAAAAGAAAAATCAATAAAAAACTTACCCGCACCCGTGAACTGTAAAAATGCGCCAAAAATGGTGAAGAGAATAATCAGCGTTGCTGAAACATCGACGGCCGTACCGAAGATACCCTCAAGCGTCATGTACATATAACCGACCAACCGGTCAATCTCGTAGCCCTTATGCGTCCAGGGTGCTGGCAGATAGTTACCTAGCAACGCGTACAACAAAAACGATACGGTTACGATCACCAGGATCATGCCATTGGTGCGCCTGACCGCCTCTAAGATCATCAAAATCAGAACAACGCCAACCATCACATCGAGTTGATTAGGTGCCGTATTACGATCTGAGAAATCATCACCACCACTCAAAATATAATAAACAACGTAGAGTGCGGCGAGGGCAAAAACAATATCCCACCACATCAGGCGATTTTTAAAACGTGCCGTCAGCGGAAAACTTAAATACACTAAAAACAGAACGAGCCCCACGTGAATCGTACGCAACTCTTGCGTTGGCACAATCGAATAGGCCGCGTACAGATGAAATAACGACAGGCCAACCGCGACAAGGGTAATGAAGACCGCGAGCCAGCCACGGTAATCATTTGAATCCCCCTCCTCTTGCTTAATAAACGCATCAAGTTGCTCTTGCGTTGCCGCATCGATAGAGGATTTGCTCATATCTATTTCCAAAGTCATCTAACTAGTCGTGGGAAAAGCTCAAATCGACGATCGCCCGCTCAGGCGATCGAATGCTCAGTCGATTTTGATACCTTGTTCGGTAAAGTACTTGATTGCACCCGGGTGAAAAGGGATTGGGGTAGCAACTTGCTTCTGATCTTTAAGGGCGAGCGTGGCGTACTCTTGGTGGGTGCGCACCAGCTCAGCTTTATGATCAAACATCGCCTTGACGATTTTATAAGCCTCATCGTCACTCATCTTTGAGCTCGAAATCAAAATATTCGACACCGAGGCCATTTGATTATCTTTAGCCATACCGCTGTAGGTGGCCATCGGAATCACATCCTTAAAATATAAATCGCCGTATTTTTTATTCATGGCCTCTACTTCAGTCGCATGATCAATCATGACGATTTTCATGCCCGGACTGTTAGCCAAATCCGTGACAGCGGCCGTTGGCAAGCCCCCGACCCAAAAAAAAGCGTCAATCTTGCGATCTTTAATCGCATTGACCGATTCAGCAACGCTTAACCGTTCGCGCTTCAGGTCTTTATCTTTGTTCAAACCTGCGGCCTCGATCAAACGAAACGCCATCACTTCTGTTGCGCTACCCGGTGAACCGGTGCTAACACGCTTGCCTTTTAGGTCAGCCATCGTCTTGATGTTGGTCGACTCAACTGTCACCACGTGCATACGGTTTGGATATAAGACCAACAAGGTACTCAGCCCGACTTTCTTACCTACAAATTTCCCCTCGCCCACCAAGGCATCTTTGGCGGCATCCGACATTGAGAACGCAATATAGGGCTTGCCTGAGCCGATCAAATTCAGGTTATCAACCGAACCACCAGTGACCTCGGCTGTTGCCGACATGCCAGCAACCTGCTTAGACAGCACCGCGGCCAAACCACCCCCCATCGGGTAATAGACACCACCGGTTCCACCCGTCGCAATCGATAGATTTTGTGACTGCACAGTTGCGCAACAAAAGGCGAAAAATATTCCAAAAAATTTGAGAAGTTTCATTTGAAATCTCCGAAACATAAACAGAAATGACGATGCAAACCGAACAGTCTGCAACAACGGTAATGCGCCATCAACCTTACTCTTTATAGCTACCATCCACTTTATCAAGCTGGCGCAACATCGCTGGCCATTCAAGCACGCCATAACGGCGTGTCACACTCGGGTTCCATTGAGCGTTGGCCTTTGCTACGACATCAGCTGGCGGGATAATCAATTCAGCATTGCAGGCCATCGCATCAACCTGAACTTTACAAGCAAGCTCGAGTCGATAAATACTGTTAAATGCCTCAGGGATTGAGGGTCCCAAGGCTAACAACCCGTGATTATGCAAGATCATCACCTCCGCATCACCCAAGTCACGCTGCAAACTCTTTTGCTCTGACAAGTCAACCGAAATGCCTTCAAAGTGGTGATATGCAACTTTTGCAAAGCGTGTCGCCGTTTGCGTCAAGGGCAATAATCCGCACTTCAGTGTCGAAACCGTCATGCCGGCACGTGTATGCGTATGAATAATACAAGCCGCGTCTGGGCGCGCAGAATGGATTGCGCTGTGAATCACAAAGCCCGTGCGGTTGATTCCGTAGTCTTCATTTGGCCGATCAATAATATTGCCGTCAATATCGATTTTGATCAAACTTGAAGCTGTGATTTCTGTGTAAAGCAAACCATATGGGTTGATCAGATAGTGATTAGGCTCGCCTGGCACCATTGCTGAAATATGGTTCGCAATCATATCGGTCATGCCGTAAAGCGCGACGAGGCGATAACAAGCAGCGAGTTCAACACGCGTCTGCCATTCTTGTGCACTGACTCGAGCTTTGATCGGCCCCGGAGGAATCTTCGCCGAAGTGCTCATCATAATGGGTGATGCAGTGTTCATAGTGTCTCCTGATTTTTGTTGAATACTGAATGACGGTTACGAGCCGATCTAATTTTTTAAGCTTGCCGGACTGTCAACAGCCGACCTAAGACAGAGATATCGCCGAGCCCTTCGAGCTCCATAATCATGTCATGCACAACTTGCGCCCGAGCCCCCAGCACCTCTTGCGTGTGAGCAAAAAACTTCTCGACGATTTCAGTACTCTGAAGAGGCCATTCTGGTTCGCCGCGTGCATTGTCGACAGCGTGCTTAAAGACCTTGCCGTTAGATAATTCAATCTCGATGGTCGCGGCGCGCTGCTCAGGATAACCAACGTCAAGTTGTGGCTCAGCCGTTACTTGAATTTTTTTCATTAAGGCTCGAACTGCTGGCTCTTGCAGACGCGACTCTACGTACTGAAAAATCGAGGCGTTGCCGTGCAACAGTGCGACAGCCACAGAAAAGCCAATACTAAACTGTGTTTGCTCTGCATTAAGCGGCGCCTCAATCGAAGCGGCTAAGGTCACGGTATCGACGGCAATGCGCATCGCAACGATTGCAGACGGGTCAATTTGCTCTTGTCTGACGACTTCTAACGCGACATCCAGAGGGGCATGGTTCCCGCGACAGCCAGCATGCCGTTTCAAATACGTTTCTGAAATCCTAAAATCATGGCCGAGCCCATTCAAAGTTGTTGAGCTCTGAACCGATCCACCAAAGGCCGGCAAAAATCCTTTTTCAAACACCTCCGGGGCACCATGCAAGCCCGAGCGAGCCAGCAAAGCCGCAACGATTCCGCCTTCGCAGCCGCGTGCTACTTGCAAAGGCTGCGTCGTTGAGCTTTTAAGCGCTTCTTTCATTCCAACGCCCAAATTGGCCGCAATCGCCAGAGCATCGGCTGCGGCCTCGGCTGACAGGCCAAACAGACGTGCCACACCGGCCGCGGACGAGACTGCTGCCAAAATCGCAGTCGGCTGAAAGCCTCGACCAACATTGGCGGGGTAAGTGTCGCGACCAAGCCTCAAGAAAACTTCGTAACCTGCCACAGTCGAGGCAATCAAATCAGCCCCCGTGCTGTGCATGGCTTCAGCTTGCGCAAACACTGAAGGGATCACGACCGAAGAAGGATGGCCACCAGTAAAACGCGAGCCGTCTTCGAGATAGGTGCCATGTGTTGCATAAGAGTTTGCGAGTGCCGCCTCGCGCACACTCGCTCGCTGCGCTAACCCCCACAGCTGTGCTGACTTGGATTCAGACTCAAACAGTGCAATGACCGGACGACTCAAGCCAAGCTGCGCACCCGCAATCCCGACGCCCAGCGTGTCGAGCATGCGCAATTTGATTGCGCTGATGATGTTTTCGGGCACACTCGTCAGCGCGACCTTCGATACAAATTCACCGAGCTTTGCAGCAATCATGGCTACTCGGCTCGCAGATTTAGATCAGCAATCACTTTTTTCCATTTTGCGACATCAGCGCGTAATTTTTGAGTAAACGCGGCCGAGCTATCGGCCACAATTTCAGCGCCTTCGCTCGCAAATTTTTGACGAATATCGGGCAAATTTAAGACTGCCACAATATCTTTGTTAAGTTGATCAAGTATCGATTGAGGCGTTTTAGCGGGTGCGAAGATACCGTACCACGTGTCGGCTTCGTAACCCTTTAAGCCCGCCTCATCGATGGTCGGGATCGTTGCAGCGACTGCTGGCCGTTTGGCGCTAGTTGTAGCCAAAGCGCGCAGCTTGCCACTTTCGATATGCTGCAAAACCACTGGAGCGTTCGCAATCCATACTTGTGTCTGGCCACCGAGCATATCGGCCATCGCTGGCCCGCTCCCTTTATAGGGCACATGTGTGATCTGTACTCCCGCCATACTCTTAAAGATTTCAGTGGCTAAGTGGGAAGGGCTTCCGTTACCTGGCGAGGCGTAATTTAATTTGCCTGGATTAGCTTGGGCGTAGGCGATCAAGTCAGCCATTGTTTTAACGGGCACGGAGGGATGCACAACAAGAATATTTGGCGTGTTGGCAACCATCGTGATCGCGGCGAAATCAATCGTCGAATCAAAGCCCGGATTGGCGTATAAGCTTTGGTTGACTGCATGCGTACCCAAAACACCGAAGATCAGCGTGTAACCATCAGGCGCGGCCTCTGCCGCAGCCTTCGTCCCGATATTGCCGCCGGCGCCCCCTCGATTTTCAACAATGACCGGTTGCCCCCACGTTTCTGAAAGTTTTTGGGCAATCGGCCTGGCTAAGATATCGGTACCGCCCCCGGGCGGAAACGGTACGATTAACTTGACGGGTTTAACTGGATAGCTTTGCGCGAAGGCCGCGGTCGTGCACGCGAGCCACAGGGTTGCACAGAGTGACAGGCGCCTGAAAGTATTGTTCATTTATTTTTCCAGGCACGCATGCGGTCAACCATCTCAGGCGCTGCACCCAAATAATTTGCTGGATCACACAAGCGATCAATAGTCACTCGATCAAGCTTGCCAGAAATTTTTGGATCGGTATAAAGTACCTCTGCAAGCTTAAGACCCTTAGTCGCGGCAGCTCGACAGGCGTCGTACACCACATCATGGGCCGTTTGACGTCCGATAAAAGGAGCCAAACCCATCATCACAGCCTCGGCAACGATCAAGCCTCCAGAGATATCTAAGTTCTTCAGCATACGAGCCGTATCAACTTCTAAGCCACTCAGCATAAATTTCGCTTGATGCAACGCGCCCGCGGTCAAAATAAACGACTCGGGGATTGCCGCCCATTCAATATGCCAGGGACCCGTTGCACGCTCAAAGTCTTGCACCATGGCATCAAGCGCCAAGCCTGCATGCTGGCGCACCGACTTTGAAGCACTTAACATCAGTTCGCAAGAAATCGGATTACGCTTTTGAGGCATGGTGCTCGAGGCGCCACGGCCTTTGACGAAGGGCTCAAACGCCTCGCCAAGCTCATTGGTCATCATCAACATAATATCCAGGGCTATTTTCCCTAGAGAGCCGGTAACCAGCGCTAGAAACTGAATCGTCTCAGTCAATCCGTCGCGCGCAACATGCCAAGTAACCGGTGCCGCCTCGAGCTGTAACTCAGTCATCAGCGCTGCGTGTACCGCTAACCCTTGCGAACCTAAAGAGGCAAGCGTACCGGCGGCGCCACCAAACTGCCCCACCAACACGCGAGGCTTAAGCTGAGTCAAACGTTCGCGATGTCGTCTGATCATCAACAACCAAACCGCTACCTTATAACCAAACGTAATCGGCAGCGCATGTTGAAGGTGCGTGCGCCCAGCCATCGGTGCATCTCGGTATTGAGCAGCCAACGCATCAAGAATTTGATCAAGCTCGTTCAAATCATTTTCAATAATGTTCAACGCGGCCCGTACCTGCAAGACCGTCGCCGTATCCATAATGTCTTGAGTCGTGGCGCCCCAATGTAAATACTCACCTTCAGGCCCACACATCTTGGATAACTGATGCACCAAGGGCAAGATCGGATACCCTACGATTTCGGTTTCGCGCTTGAGTTCGACCATATCAAGTTTGGCGGAATCGGCTTTTTGCGCGATGACAGCAGCGGCCTGAGCAGGAATGACCCCAAGCTTGCCCTGCACTTTGGCCAAGGCAATCTCAGTTTCGGTGTAGCGAAAAACGGTCGCAGCGTCATCAAACACGTCGCGCATTGCAGCCGTACCAAACATATCTTTAAAAATTGAAGACTCAAGCATCGAGATTGGCATGGCAATATCATCATCAGTGGGGATGGCATATAGTAGGAGGGTGCTTTTGACTCGTCAACGTCGCCGCTTAGCTTCTTCGTTTGAGCAACACGGCGTTTACCCTAGCTTGAAGGTCGCCGAGTCAGCAAAAGTCGGCAAACAACGAAGCCAGATGCTATAACAACCACGTTGCACTGCGCCTGGTTGGCAATGATTCCTGCTTGTTTGACC
>CAIZGG010000390.1 GCA_903932425.1 uncultured beta proteobacterium
ACGATCAAAGGCGCAACACCTTATGATGCGGCCGCGATTAAAGCGAACGTTGATCTGTTAAAAACCTTGTCGACCTTGCCGTGGGCCGCGTTTCCTGAAGGTAGCCAGGCGGGTAGCGATGCAAAGCCAGAAATTTGGTCAGATGCCGCAGGGTTTAAACAAGCACAACAAAAGTTCGAGGCTGCTGTTGTGAAATTGTCTGACGTGTCAGGCAGTGGCGATCTTGAAAAACTGCGCTCAGCGTTTGGTGAAGTCGGTGCAAGCTGCAAGGCCTGTCACGATTCGTATCGCGTCAAAAAATAAAGACGCGTCAACTAGAGACGCGTTCAATAAAGACGCGTTAAATAGAGAAGTAAAAAAGAGGCCTGTTTAGTTCAGGCCTTTTTTTCATTTAAGACTTGAGACGTTCGGGATTTCAAAACCTTCAGACTTACCGAATTCGACTCTGCAAGAACCCTCGAATACAAGAATCCGAATCCAGGAATCCGAATCCAAGAATCCGAATCCAAGAATCCGAATCCGAATCCAAGAATCCGAATCCAAAAATCCGAATCCAAGATTTCAACGGGTTCTGGAATTTAGGAATTCAAGACTTCAAAAACGGCAGAACAGCTTCGAGATATTGCTCTGGAATCTCGGTAGGCGGAATATGCGCAGAGGGCACGGTCACAAGTTTGGCCCCTTTGATTCGTTCAACCAAAGCTTGACCGCGCGCCAGTGGTGTCGATAAGTCAGATTCCCCAACGACGACGAGGGCAGGCGTTGAAATGTTTGCCAGGCGTGGGTACAGATCCATATCGCGAATTGCAGCACAGCAACCAGCATAGCCGTGAGGAGCGTGAGCCAACGCGGTGTTACGCACACGCTTTAACTCGATTGTATTTTTTGCGACAAAATCTGGTGTGAAAAAACGCCCGATCACGCCATCAATGATTGCTGGCATGCCACCTTGTTTGATCGCAGCCATGCGGGTGTCCCAAATACCCGCGTCAAACTCTGCAGCGGTATTGCTCAGCACCACGTGGCGCAGTCCTGTCGGCCTGCGCGCAGCGAGTTCCATCCCAACCATGCCGCCCAGTGAAATCCCCCAGTAGTCGTACGAACTGAGGCGAGCGGCGGCAATCACCGCTTGAACATCGTCTGTGAGTTGCGTCAGCGAGTAGTCGCCCTGAGGCGCCTCAGAGCCACCATGGCCGCGCATGTCGTAGCGCACGACATAAAAATCTTGCATGAGCGCGTTGAGCATCGGATCCCAGAGTGAGTGATCTGTGCCTAAAGAGTTGCCCAGTACCAGTGCTGGTAATGATGCGTCGCCGTCCCCGCGCCAATAAATACGACAGGATCCGTTTGTGACGATTGGCATGAGACTTTCCTTGTAAATGAATATTGAAAATGATGTTAACTCGCGTTAAACGCAAGGCGAATCAGCCACCAGGCAGGCGCGCCTAAGGTGAGAGCCAGTAAGGCGGCGAGTGCACGCACGCGCCAGTCGTCTTGAGCGGGGGCGGTGCCGTGCGGTAGGGCGTCAGCCCGCACATCACCGTGCACCATGGGCATCAACAAGCGTTGGCCTTTAAAGGTATAAAAGGCAATCGCACATACATGCAACCCGATCGCGGCGTACAGAAAAATCTCATTGAACTGATGTAAGCCGGTGAGGCGGTCTGACCACGCATTGCTCACCATGGCGGCAAACGGCCCTTGGGTCAGAATGTCGTCGTTGGCGAAGAGGCCACTCGCGCCTTGCCAGCCAATAATTGCCAACATTGCAAAGACCGACCAGGCCCCCAACGGGTTGTGCCCGGCACCTTTTGTTGGCGCCCTGAAATACGCCCACGTCTGGCGCGGCGAGGCATAAAACTGTGCGAAACGCGCGTAGCGTGGTCCGATCAGCCCCCAAATGATTCTAAAGATCACCAGCGCCAGCGAAGCAATACCCAGGCGCACATGCCAGTCCATCCAAACCCCACCGAGCTTGACCGAGATGATCGCACCTGTGACGCATAACGCCAGAGCCACGTGAAACAGACGTGTGGGTAAATCCCAAATACGGAGGGTCTTGTCGGTTTGTGACATCAGTGCACACTCGTTGAAGCCAAGCGTTGAATCGCTTGGTGGAGCGATGATAACCCCTGTGGCTTGTGTTGAATGAACTTTAGACATTGCGCTGCAGCATAAAAATTTAACCCGTCACATACCTGTCATCTTAATTGCGCTACGATTGTTAAGGTATCAGCAGACCATCAGGCTCACCCCATGGTTCGCGAGGCGCTGTAAACGCACAATTACAAAATATTGAGTCGAATTTCGCCAATGACAGCTGTGTCTTTTTCTAGCGTCAGTAAAACTTGGGATGCCACCACCGCGTTGCATCCAACAGATCTGACGCTTGCAGAGGGCGAGTTTTCAGTATTGCTTGGCCCCTCGGGTTGCGGTAAGACCACGACCTTGCGGCTCATCGCCGGGCTCGAAAGCCCTACCACCGGACAGATCAGGATCTTTGAGCATGACGTGACACACACACCGTCGTCGCAGCGTGGCGTTTCGATGGTGTTTCAAAACTATGCCTTGTTTCCGCATTTGTCGGTTGCCGAAAACATTGTGTTCGGCTTGCGCGTGCGGCGGGTGCCCGAAGCCGACTTGCAGTCGCGCTTAAAAAAGGTACTTGATCTGCTTAGCCTGACAGCCTATCAAGAGCGCAAGCCAGGTCAGCTTTCAGGCGGCCAGCAGCAACGCGTGGCGCTTGCGCGTGCCTTGGTGGCCGACAGTCGGTTGTGTTTGATGGACGAGCCTCTATCAAATCTTGATGCGCAGTTGCGTCAAGAAATGCGCCACGAGTTGCGCGCCTTGCAGCTTAAGCTTGGTTTATCCGTGGTGTATGTGACACATGATCAAACAGAAGCAATGAGCATGGCTGATCGCGTGGTCTTGTTAAACGCTGGGCGTATTGAGCAAGTTGCGACCCCGTTTGAAATCTATCAAAAACCATCTTCATTGTTCGCCGCGCAGTTTATTGGTAGCGCGCGTATGAATATTCTTGAACTTGCGCAGGGGCATATTGCTGGCAGCAGCCTTGTGGTTGAGGCACCTGCCGGTGCTGTGCGTCTGGGGCTGCGCCCTGAAGACGTGATCCTGGGCGATGGCCCACGTTTTACCGTTGAAAAAACAGAATTCACTGGCGCCGATTTGTTGCTGCACGCGCGCGTCGGCTCGCAAATTTTGGCTGTACGTGCACAAGGTAAACATGCCTTGGCCGTGCAAGGTGAAGTGCAGTTGAGTTGGAACCCAGCGAACCTGCATTGGTTCGATGAACACGGACGACGTGTTTAAACTAACGAGGAGTGATGATGAAACAGATGCTAAGTCGTATGGCGTTGCTGACAGCGGGGCTTTGTACAAGCGCGGCTGTTTTGGCTAAAACGGATATTTCGTTTTATTTTCCGGTGGCGGTGGGCGGGCCCATTACAAAAACCATCGACCAGTATGCGGCCGATTTCAATAAAGACAACCCCGACTACAACGTCGTGCCTGTTTACTCAGGCACCTATCAAGAAACCATTGTAAAAGTGCTGACCGCGCACAAGTCAGGTAAGCCACCAACGGCCGCCATTTTGCTGTCGACCGATACGTTTACGCTGGCCGATGAAGATGCGATTTCGCCGATTGATAAGTTTGTTAAAACGGATGAAGACCACGTGTGGTTGAAAAGTTTTTTTCCAGCCTTCCTGTTGAATGGTCAGTTTGACAATAAAACGTGGGGTATTCCATTTCAGCGTTCAACGGTCGTCCTGTACTGGAACAAAGAGGCTTTTAAAGAAGCGGGACTTGACCCCAATAAGCCACCCAAAACTTGGGACGAAACGATTAGCATGGGTCAAAAGCTGACCAAAAAAGATGCTGGCGGTAACGTCACGCAGTGGGGTATTCAGGTGCCTTCCAGCGGTTTTCCATATTGGTTGTTTCAGGGCTTCAGCACGCAAAGTGGTGCCATCCTTGCGAACTCTGACGGTAACCGGGTCCAGTTTCACGACCCTAAAGTCATCGAGGCGCTGAATTACTGGGTTGGCCTGTCTAAAAAGCATGGCATTCACCCTCCGGGCGTGGTTGAGTGGGGAACAACGCCGCGTGACTTTATGGAGAAAAAAGCCGCGATGATCTGGACGACCACCGGTAACTTGACCAATATTCGTGCTAATGCCAAATTTGATTTTGGTGTCGCGATGTTGCCGGCGGGTGCACGAGCAGGTTCACCCACTGGTGGTGGTAATTACTTTATCTTTAAAAAAGCTTCCGCTGCTGAGCAAGAGGGCGCGTATAAATTTGCTAAGTGGTTGACGCAGCCAGAACGCGCAGCGCAATGGAGCATTGACACGGGATATGTGGCCGTATCGCCCGCTGCTTACGAAACGCCTGCTTTGAAAAAATATGCGGCAGAGTTTCCGCCTGCCTTGGTGGCACGCGATCAATTGCCATTTGCAGTGGCTGAACTGTCAACGCACGACAACCAGCGTGTGACGAAGGCGTTGAACGATGGATTGCAAGCTGCGCTGACAGGGACTAAAACACCTGAACAGGCGATGAAAGATGCGCAAGCCGAGGCAACACGTTTGCTGCGTCCGTTTCAATAGTCGCGAGTAGGAGTCAGGTGAACAAGGGTGAGTATCACAATGCATCACCCTTGTTTCTTTTGCAAAAATTCTGCTACTGAGTAGTTGGTTTATCAGCTGAGTGCGTTGAATTCAATATAAAAACATGCACACGTTGCGCCACCAGGTTTACGCGTACCTCTTACTGTTGCCCGCCTTTGTTTTTCTGGTGGGCTTTACGCATTATCCAGCCGTGGCCACGCTGATCGATAGTTTAATGTCGACGCCGCGGGCCGGGCGCGCAGGAGTGTTTGTTGGCCTAGATAACTATCAAGGAATGATCGAAGACCCGATCTTCTGGAAGTCTTTGTTCAATAACCTGTGGTTTGCGCTTGCGACAATTCCGATTTCAATTGCACTCTCGGTCAGCATGGCGCTGTGGGTCAACGATAAAATTGCTGGTCGGCAATTTTTGCGCTTGTCTTATTTTTTGCCTACTGTGCTACCGATGATTGCGGTGGCTAATATCTGGATTTTTTTCTATACGCCGGGCTATGGGTTAATCAATCAAGTGTTGCAGGCGTTTGGCTTTTCTAGCCAAAACTGGCTAGGCGACCCAAGCTTGGTCTTGGGCTCTGTGATCGTGGTGGCGATCTGGAAAGAGGCCGGATTCTTTATGATTTTTTATTTGGCGGCGCTGCAAACGCTTAGCCCCAGCTACAAAGAAGCGGCACAGATCGAAGGTGCAGGCAGTTGGTATTTCTTCAGGCGTATCCAATGGCCACTGTTGATGCCAACGACCATTTTTGTCTTGGTCAATGCCCTGATCAATGCGTTCAGGATGGTCGATCACATTATTGTGATGACAAAGGGCGGGCCCGATAACGCTTCATCATTACTCTTGTATTATTTATATGAAGTGGGCTTTAAGTTTTGGGATCAGGGCTATGCCTCGGCACTGACCGCCGTGCTGTTGGCACTGCTGGCCTTGGTGGGGCTGCTGCAGTTTTTTGTACTTGACCGTCGGACGCATTACCGATGAGAGCGCAGGGTGCGCATGCTGGGTGGTTATCAACGCTGGGGGCGTGGGTGCTCGCGTTGTTGTGGATTTTGCCCTTGCTGTATGCCTGCTGGGCCGCGTTTCATCCTTCAGAGTTTGCG
>CAIZGG010000391.1 GCA_903932425.1 uncultured beta proteobacterium
CTCATTTTTTCGCCACCGCCATGCCTAAAGATGTCGGTGGTTTCGCCACAGTGAGGGCAAGTGAAGGTGCGCATGTTTTCGACAATACCCAAAATCGGGACATGCACTTTTTGAAACATGCGCAAACCGCGGCGAGCGATCTTTAAGCTCACTGCTTGTGGAGTCGTCACAATGACAACGCCCGACAACGGCGTACTTTGCGCGATTGTCAGTTGGGTATCGCCTGTGCCTGGTGGCAGATCAAGAATTAAATAATCGAGATTGCCCCACTCAACGCCGGCGGTAAATAGTCGTAAATATTTTGTGACCATCGGGCCGCGTAAGACTGCCGGGGTGTCGTCACCTGTGAACATCGCCATCGACACGACTTTGAGCCCAAAGCGCTGCGCTGGGACCATCTTGCCCTCAGGCGTCAGCGTAGGCTGACCACTGGTGGTGATGCCCAGCATGCCACAGATGCTTGGGCCTAAGATATCGGCATCAACCAGCCCAACACTGGCACCCGTCTGTTGCAGGGCCAGCGCCAGGTTTGTACTGACGGTTGATTTGCCCACACCACCTTTGCCACTGCCCACCGCAATGATGTGACGAATGCCTGGCAGTTTTTCAGGGCCCTGAGGCTGAGGCTGACCGCTAGGTTGGCTTAAGTCGGTGTGAGTCGCTTGCATGACAGATTGAATCCTTGACGATAGGTCGGGCGATCAATAGCCCAGTAATTTAGTCAAGAATATACCCTAAGATCGCGCTCACGGCCTCAGACAAACAGCCACTTCAGGCAGACGCCTAGCAGCCCACTGACAAGAATGACGTGAATCACATTGCGTTTAAATTTGAACAGTGCCACGCCTGCGGCTAAGGCGATCAGAGCCGAGGGCCAATCAAACAGGCCTTGAAAGCCCTGCGGCCAGAGCACGTGATAGCCAAAAAACAAAGCAAGATTCAAGATCACACCAACGACTGCGGCGGTGATAGCGGTTAGCCCTGCAGTGAATCGAAGATTGTTGTGCGTGGTCTCAATCAGCGGGCCACCCGCAAAAATAAACAAAAACGAAGGTAAAAAAGTAAACCACGTGACTAAGCACGCGGCGACGGTACCCGCCAAGAAAAGGCTGTCAGCGCCAAAGAGTGCTTTGGCATAGCCGCCAATAAAGGCAACGAAGGTGACTACCATGATCAAGGGGCCCGGCGTGGTTTCACCCAGGGCCAGGCCGTCAATCATTTGTGAGGCGGTGGCCCAGTTGAAAGTCTCGACTGCACCCTGATAGACGTAGGGCAGCACGGCGTAGGCGCCACCAAAGGTGAGTAGTGCCGCTTTTGTAAAGAACCAACTCATTTGGGTGAGCGTGTGGTTCCAGCCAAAGTGCCAGATCAAATAGCCGATCGGTACAGTCCAAAGTACTGCGCCGACCAGCAAGACCTGCGCCAATCGAGTCCAGCTGAATAAGGCATGCGCCGGCGTCGGAGTGTCGTCGTCGATGAGGGCAGGGCCATGGCCGTCTTTTGACTGGGCATGGCTGCTACTGGCTTGAAATAATTGTGGCTTGACGCGGCCAACAATAAAACCAATCACAGCCGCGCCTATTACGATTGCGGGAAACGGTAGGTCGAATGCAAAAATTGCCACGAAACTCGCAGCCGCGATCGCCCACAGTAGATTATTTTTTAACGCCCGTGAACCAATACGATGCGCCGCTTGAACCACGATCGCGGTGACTGCGGGCTTGATACCGTAGAAGAGTCCTGCGACAACCGCAACCTCGCCATAAGCGATATAGATCCAAGACAGTAGGATTAACAAAAATAGCGAAGGCAAAACAAATAAGACGCCAGCGACAATGCCGCCGCGCGTTCGATGCAACAACCAGCCGATGTAGGTCGCTAGCTGTTGAGCCTCTGGCCCAGGCAGAACCATGCAATAGTTCAAAGCATGTAAAAAGCGTTTTTCAGAGATCCAGCGTCGCCGCACGACGAGCTCTTGGTGCATCAGCGCAATTTGCCCGGCCGGGCCACCAAAGCTGATACAGCCAAGTTTGAGCCAAAAGATGAAGGCTTGCCAGAAACTGACCTGTGGCGCAGCAGGAAGCGGGGCAGTGTTCATGGCGCGAGCCTTGTTAAATGTTACGTGCTTGAACGCTTTCGTGCGACCCAAAAGGTCGCGCCTTGCGGACCATAGCGTTCAGCGTGAGGCTCTTCGTGCTGTACTTCAAAAGTACCACCCACGGTGAGGTGTCGCGTTTCACCGCGACAGGTGATCCACATTTCACCTTGCGTGACGACAGCCTCTACGCTAAAAGGGTGCGTGTGCATCGGCACGACGGTATCAGGTTCCCATTTGCGTTCAAGGACTTCGTCAAAGCCAGCATCAAGAAACTGTTTTTTGAAAGAGTCGAAGTGTAGAGTAGTCATATCTTTAATTGAATGAAGATTGAATGAAGATCGAGGGCCATGCGAGTTGAGCTTGCTGCGTTCAGAGTGTGTGCTCATCATAGGCCAAAATCGACTGCTAGTAA
>CAIZGG010000392.1 GCA_903932425.1 uncultured beta proteobacterium
GCTGTCGTCACGATCACGGCCTGGTTACGCAACGCCCGCTCTTTGGCTGTGAGTGCGTTAAGCCCCAAGAGCCTGATCAAGGGCTGCAACGTCAAGCCGTTTAGAAATAATGTTGCTAATACAAACCCCGTTGCAGAGATGGCGATAAAGCTACGCGCCTCTTCGGGCAGGCCCGTGTATTCTGTGACGGCTAGCGCCAAAGCCAACGAAACCGCACCGCGCAAGCCACCCCACCAAATCACCACTCTAAAACTCGCGCTTACGCGCGTGCCAATGCGCAACCAAGACATCATGGGCAGCAGGCCAAAGACCACAACTGCGCGCGCAAAAAGCGTGGCGCTAAAAACCAGGGCCACATAAAACAGATTGATCCACGTCGCATGCTCGGTCATTTTTGGGATAAGCATCGCCGCGAGCAAAAAGATCAACGAGTTAGCCCAAAAGCCAAATTGATGCCACGAGTGAGACAGGTTTTCAAATGTAAGTGGCGCCATACGCGTGCGCCCGGTCGAGCCCACAACGAGGCCGGCTACAACAGTTGAGACAACACCCGAGACATGCAGATAATGTTCCGCCACAAAGTAGGCAAAATAAGCCAGCGAAAGTGTCAGCGAGATTTCTGCGACCGGCCACCCGCGTAGCCAGACAAACGAGAGGCAGGTCAACCGACCAAGCAAAAAGCCCGTTAGCGCCCCGCCCAGAAACATCTTTAAAAATGCCGGTAAGAGCATGGCCGATTCGCCCGCACCGGATTTGGCTAGCAACGCCAGCATGAAGGTATAGACCGCGATCGCAGCGGCGTCATTGAGCAGGCTTTCGCCCTCAACCAGCGTTGAAAGGCGGGTCGGCGCGCCGACTTCTTTGAAGATTCCGACCACAGCCGCGGGGTCGGTGGTGGCGACAATCGCGCCCAAAATCAGGCAGATCTCTAAACTGAAGCCAGAGAATTGCGCAAGTACCACCCCAACGCAGGCGGTGCTGACAAAGACCGCAACAATCGCAAGCAGCAAGATCGGGCCCAGATCATCAATCAGCCTGCGAACGTTCATTGCCAGGGCTGTTTCAAACAACAGCACCGGCAAAAAAACAATCAGGAATGTTTCGGACGAGATCTCAAAGTTATTGAAGATACTTAAAAACTCGTCCAAGACAGGCGGCACCCAGCCATGATGCTGGGCAGACCAGCCAATCGCACAGCCGACCAAGGCCAGCAGGACCGCGTAAGGGAGCTTCAGCCTCCCGGCCAGCGGGGGCATAAAACAGACTAGAGCCAGTAGCCCGGCCAGTCCGAAGACGAACGAGCCGATGCTCAATTTTTAGCTTAAGTGCGAGCGCATTTTTTTCATTGCAGCAACTTCGATCTGCCGAATCCGTTCAGCAGAAACACCAAATTCGGCAGCTAAGTCGTGCAGTGTGGCGCCACCGTCGTCTTGTAACCAACGGGCCTCTACGATGCGTCGTGAACGCTCGTCAAGTATGTCGAGCGCATGCGTCAACCCACTTCCTTGCCTGACGTCGGCAGCCTGGCGCTCGAGCACTTGCGCTGGGTCAGAATGACCTTCATCTGACAAATAGGCGATTGGCGCATAGGATTCGTCGTCATCGTCCTGATTTTCAAGAGATAATTCGCGCCCAGACATCCGGACTTCCATTTCACGAACGTCTTCAGGACTCACCTTTAGGGTCGCGGCAATATCTGCTACCTGATCAGTGTCTAACGTTTGCCCATCAGGCCGCATGCTGCGCAAGTTAAAAAACAGTTTGCGCTGAGCCTTCGTCGTTGCGACTTTGACCATGCGCCAGTTGCGCACCACATATTCGTGAATTTCGGCCTTAATCCAATGCACGGCAAACGACACCAGTCGCACGCCTCGCTCGGGATCAAACCGTTTAACCGCCTTCATCAGCCCGACGTTGCCTTCTTGGATCAAATCAGCGTGCGGCAAGCCGTAACCCAAGTATTGCCGGGCAACTGAAACGACCAAACGCAAGTGCGACAACACAAGCTCACGAGCGGCTGCAATATCCTCTTGGTCGCGCAAACGACGGGCGAGGGTAAGTTCTTGCTCGGGCGACAGCACCGGCAAGCGATTAACAGTCGTAATATAGGCCTCAATCGTCCCGAGCGAGCCGGGGTTCGAGATTGCCATTGCGAGTTGAGAAGGTTGTAATGTCAAAGCAGCTGTATTTGTCATGAAGAAATCGCTCCAAAACACGGGCACGATGCATCTGGATATATTAGCACTCTCGTTGCCCGAGTGCTAATAAGACGATCTTGTTGCCAGAAAGTTCCGCATTTCTTCGTGTGGTGTTAATCTCAAGGGGCTGCGGTCAGTGACTAGCGGGTGCTAGGTTTGCTGATTCACTTTGGGTTCGGGTATGTCCGATTTAGTTAAGTTTGTTTCGAAGATATTGTTAGCATGTCTGCTTGTCATAGCCGTGGGCTGGACAACCTATATCGGCGTGCGCTTTTATCACGCCGAGCAAGTCGCCTATCGCTGGGTATCAGGCTTAGCCGCTAAGCAGGCCCAGTTCGAGAAAAAAGTCGAGAGCAGTGGCGGCAACACGCTGACTGGTTACGCAACCCCAGACCGCGCAAAGGTGATTGAAGGCCTTGAGGGCAACCTGTCGGGCCTCACTTATGATGCGCTGCAAAAACGCCTTTGGGCGGTTTCTAACAAGCCCACCGCGCTGGTTGCCCTTTCAATTGATGGTCAGTTACTGGCAACTTACCCACTCAAAGGCATGTCAGATGTCGATGGAGTGGCTTGGGTGGGCGGTAACCGTATCGCGTTAGTCAACGGCACCCGCAACCGGATTGCCTTGGTCGAGATTCCGTCCACTCCCCAAACCATTGACACCACTCGTAGCTTTTCATTGGTTCTAAGATTTGGTGAGTCAGAAGACAGCAATCATGGCTTTCAGGGCCTGGGATACGACCTTAAACGCGACCGACTCTATATTGCCAAAGAACACAGTCCGCGGGCACTGTACCGCGTCAGTGGACTAAATTATCTTCAGGCACCTGATTCGCGGGGTTTACGCATTGAAAACGTAAGCCGTTGGCTTGATGAGGTCCCTTTTGCTACTGACCTCTCGTCAGTCGAGGTTGACCCCTCGACGGGGCGCGTGTTTTTGTTAAGCGAAGAGTCTCAAATGGTGGTGCAGCTAGATGGTGATAGCGGCGAGGGTCGCGGCATGTTGTCGTTGTCTTCAAAAGGTGCCACCCCCATGCCCAGGCCCGAAGGTGTGGCCACTGACGAGGCCGGTAGTCTGTACATCGTTAGCGCCCCGAATTTGTTCTATCGCCTTCGTAAGCCCTAAGGCCTGTGTAGGCCATGAAAAGGCTTTAGCGATGGCTCGTTTACCTCGACTTTTTGCACCGGCCCTGGCGCAACTCGTCACCGCACAGTTTGCCCCCGCCACCACACAGGTACTGAGCACTGCGCCCGACCGTACCTTCAAGCTGCTGTCCACCTGGCTCGGCCAAAGCGCGCACCAACATCACGTTTCGTTACACGGCTGGTGCATTGCATCAAAGGGCCTTTATATTCTCGCGACGCCGAGCGAATCGCTTGGTATGTCTCGCCTGATTCAAGACCTGGGACGGCGCCTGGCGGCCCAGTTAAAAGCGGGTAGCGTGTTTAGCGGACGGTATCGTTCAACCATCCCACAGCCCGAGCGCTGGGTGCTACCGTGCGTCATCTGGTTAGAGCGCAGTCCGATTCGCGAAGGCTTAGTTGACGAGCCTGGCCAATGGCTTTGGTCGTCTGCGCACAGCCACACTGAAGGCAATGACACGCGCGCCCCATGGCTGCAGCCACACCATGATTATTGGCTGTGTGGCAACACGCCTTTCGCCAGACAGGCCGCCTATCGCGAGCAACTCAGCGCTGGTAACGGTGCCGTGATTGATCAGCAAATCGAAGCGGCCTTACGGGGCCAGTGGGGCTTAGGCGACCAGCCCTTCTTGGCAGAGCTTACGCTTTGTGCCAATCGCCGGGTGCAACCGGGCGCACGTGGCAGGCCTAAAAGAGTCACGGTACAACCACATACTGTCGTTGAAAGCGCACCTCGCGCTAAGTAAATCCGAGCGCAACCACACCAGTAAAGCGAATGCCTTAATCCGCGCGGCAGAGGCGCATTTACCCCCATATTATCCCTGGTACGTCCCTAATTAATATTCAATTTGTTGACATCCATTTTTATTTAGGGACGCACCCCTATTAAATCCTCTTGCAGTGCCGCATTTTCAGGCGTATTGTCTCTGCCTCGCACTGCAACATGCCTGTAGTGGCTCAGGAGCACCTTATGCAAACGTTTCCCTTAAATTTTCAACCCACAGCCGTTAAACAGGCTGCGCCCAGTTCCAAAGGTGGCTTGCCTCAAGCTCAGGGTCTTTACTCGCCCACCCAAGAACACGACGCATGCGGTGTCGGCTTTGTCGCGCACATTAAGGGGCTCAAAAGCCACTCAATCGTCCAACAAGGTCTAAAAATCCTTGAAAATCTTGACCATCGCGGCGCCGTAGGTGCCGACAAGCTCATGGGCGACGGCGCAGGTATCTTGATTCAGATCCCTGATGCCTTCTTTCGCCAAGAACTCGCCCGTCAAGGCGTGGTGCTGCCCGCGCCAGGTGAATATGGCGTGGCAATGGTTTTTTTACCAAAAGAAATCGCCTCGCGGTTAGCCTGTGAGCAAGAGCTCGAGCGAGCTGTGCGTGCTGAACAACAAGTTGTATTGGGCTGGCGCGATGTACCGGTTGATGCCGATATGCCAATGTCGCCAACCGTACGTGCCTGCGAGCCTGTGATTCGCCAGCTCTTCATTGGACGCGGCGCCGACGTGATGGTGCCCGACGCACTCGAGCGCAAACTGTATGTCATTCGTAAAACAGCTAGCCACGCAATTCAGGCGATGGGTCTGGTCCATGGCCAAGAGTATTTTGTGCCCTCCGCCTCCGTGCGCACAATCGTATACAAAGGCTTACTGCTCGCTGACCAAGTCGGCCGTTACTACCGCGACCTCGCCGACCCTTTAACGGTTTCTGCCGTTGCGTTGGTGCATCAACGTTTTTCTACCAACACCTTCCCCGCCTGGCCGCTTGCACACCCCTACCGTATGATTGCGCACAATGGCGAAATCAATACTGTCAAAGGCAACTTCAACTGGTTGCGCGCGCGCGAAGGCATGATGCAATCCGCCGTGCTCGGTGAAGATCTGCAAAAGCTGTATCCGATTGTTTACGAAGGGCAATCCGACACGGCAACCTTCGATAACTGCCTTGAATTGCTCGTGATGTCGGGCTACTCGCTTGCCCACGCCATGATGATGATGATCCCAGAAGCCTGGGAGCAACACACCCATATGGACGCAAGTCGTCGTGCGTTTTATGAATATCACGCCGCAATGATGGAGCCCTGGGATGGCCCAGCCGCCGTCGCGTTTACCGATGGCCGTCAGATCGGTGCGACACTTGATCGCAACGGTTTGCGCCCTGCCCGCTACCTGATCACAGACGACGATATGGTGATCATGGCCTCTGAGGCTGGCACGCTCCCAATCCCCGAAAATCGCATTGTCAAAAAATGGCGCCTGCAACCCGGCAAAATGTTTTTGATCGACCTTGAACAGGGTCGCATCATCGATGATGCTGAAATCAAATCCCAACTCGCAAATTCGCGCCCATACCGACAATGGATCGATCGCCTGCGCGTCAAGCTTGAGTCGTTGCCTGCGCCCAAACACGCCGCACTCGCCAACCCGAACGAAACCCTACTAGATCGTCAGCAAGCCTTCGGCTGGACCCAAGAGGATTACAAATTCATTCTTGAGGTCATGGCCGATACGGGTGAAGAATCGATTGGCTCAATGGGCAACGACGCGCCGCTGGCGATTTTGTCGAGCCGCGCAAAGCCTTTTTATAATTACTTTCGCCAACTGTTCGCACAGGTGACCAACCCGCCGATCGATCCGATCCGCGAGCAAATGGTGATGTCGTTGGTGTCGTTTATTGGGCCTAAGCCTAATCTGCTCGATATCAACAACGTGAACCCACCGCTGCGCCTTGAAGTCACTCAGCCCGTGCTAGACGTCGCAGAAATGGCGCAGTTGCGTTCCATCGCTGAAGTCACTGGCAATAAATTTCGCAGCTTTGAACTAGATATCACCTACCCCGCGTCTTGGGGCGCTCAGGGTATCGAAGCGCGCTTGGCAGCGCTATGCGCCCGGGCCGTTGACGCCGTAAACACCGGCTTCACCGTGTTGATTTTGACCGACCGCGGGGTCGATCACGAGCGTGTTGCCATCCCTGCGTTGCTTGCCACCTCTGCCATTCACCAACATTTGATTCGCGAAGGGCTACGCACCAACACGGGCTTGGTCGTTGAGACAGGCTCGGCGCGCGAAGTTCATCATTTTGCTTTGCTAGGCGGTTACGGCGCCGAGGCCATTCATCCTTTCCTGGCACTCGAAAGCTTGAAACAAATGTCTGCAACCCCAGACAAGGCAGAAAAAAACTACGTCAAAGCGATTGGCAAAGGCTTGAACAAAGTGATGTCCAAAATGGGCATCTCGACTTACATGTCTTACTGCGGCGCGCAAATTTTTGAAGCCGTTGGCTTACGCTCGGCCTTGGTCAACAAATACTTCTCGGGCACGGCCAGCACGATCGAAGGTATTGGCATTTTTGAAGTCGCCGAAGAGGCCTTACGCACCCATCGCGCAGCCTTTGGCAACGATCCAGTGCTCGCAAACGCACTGGATGCCGGTGGCGAATACGCCTATCGCGTGCGCGGCGAAGACCACATGTGGACGCCCGATTCAATTGCGAAACTGCAGCATGCCACGCGTGCCAATAACTACCGCACTTACAAAGAATACGCCCAGCTGATCAACGATCAAAGCAAGCGCCACATGACGCTGCGTGGACTCTTTGAATTCAAGGTTGATCCAGCGCGCGCGATCGCCATCGACGAAGTTGAATCCGCCAAAGAAATCGTCAAACGATTCGCAACGGGTGCCATGTCACTGGGCTCGATTTCAACCGAGGCGCATTCGGTGCTCGCGGTGGCCATGAACCGAATCGGCGGTAAATCAAACACCGGTGAAGGCGGCGAAGACGAACTGCGCTATCGCAACGAATTGCGTACTGGCAACAGCGGCATCCTTGCGGGCGCCACCCTCGCCTCTGAGCTTGGCGCTGATCGCATTGCCGCTGACGTGCCACTGCAGGCCGGCGACTCAATGCGCTCTAAGATCAAGCAGGTTGCCTCAGGGCGTTTTGGCGTCAGTGCCGAATACCTCTCAAGTGCAGATCAAATTCAGATCAAAATGGCGCAAGGTGCCAAGCCAGGCGAAGGCGGTCAATTGCCCGGCCACAAGGTCTCCGAATACATCGCCAAGTTGCGCTGCTCAGTGCCTGGTGTAGGCTTGATTTCGCCGCCACCGCACCACGACATTTACTCAATCGAAGATTTGGCACAGCTGATTCACGATCTTAAAAACGTCAACGCGCGTGCCTCGATTTCGGTCAAACTAGTGTCTGAGGTTGGTGTTGGTACGGTTGCTGCGGGTGTGGCCAAAGCCAAAGCCGATCACGTCACCATCTCTGGTCACGATGGCGGCACGGGTGCGTCTCCGGTTTCATCAATCAAGCACGCTGGCACCCCCTGGGAGCTTGGCCTGGCCGAAACACAGCAAACTCTGATGCTCAACAAACTGCGCAGCCGTATTCGGGTGCAAGCCGACGGTCAAATGAAGACCGGTCGCGACGTTGCGATTGGCGCCCTGTTGGGTGCGGACGAGTTTGGTTTTGCCACCGCCCCGCTGGTCGTTGAAGGCTGCATCATGATGCGCAAATGCCATCTGAACACCTGCCCAGTTGGCGTGGCAACGCAAGACCCCGTCTTGCGCCAAAAGTTTCAAGGCAAGCCAGAAAACGTTGTGAACTACTTCTTCTTTGTCGCTGAAGAAGTTCGCGAAATCATGGCGCAACTTGGCATTCGCTCATTTGACGAAATGGTAGGTCGCGTCGATTTGCTAGACACCCGCTCAGGCATCGAGCACTGGAAAGCGCACGGCCTGGATTTCGGTCGTGTGTTTTATCAGCCAGCCAACGACAGCCCACGTCGTCAACTCGAAACCCAAGACCATGGGCTTGAGTCGGCGCTGGATCACGAGCTGATCGAACGCAGCAAGCCCGCCATCGAACGTGGCGAAAAAGTGTCATTTATCGTACCGGTCCGCAACCGTAACCGCACGATTGGCGCAATGCTCTCGGGTCGAATCGCCACACGTTATGGCGATGAAGGCTTACCCGATGACACCATCCACATTCAATGCAACGGCACGGCCGGTCAAAGCTTTGGCGCCTTTTTAGCTCGGGGCGTCACGCTAGATTTGGTTGGCGAAGGCAACGACTACGTCGGTAAAGGTTTGTCTGGTGGCCGAATCATCGTGCGCTCGCCAAACGATTTTCGTGGGCTAGGGACCGATCACATTATTGTTGGTAACACAGTACTGTATGGCGCCACCGGTGGTGAAGCCTATTTCAATGGTGTTGCTGGCGAACGCTTTGCGGTACGCAACTCGGGCGCGGCGGCAGTGGTCGAAGGCACTGGTGACCACGGCTGCGAATACATGACTGGTGGCACTGTCGTTGTTCTCGGTGCAACCGGACGCAACTTCGCTGCCGGCATGTCAGGCGGTGTGGCTTACGTCTGGGATCCTGAGCGCACCTTCGCTGAACGCTGCAACATGACAATGGTTGCAATCGAACCCGTGCTGTCATCTGCCGAACAAGAAAAGACTCAAGGGATCGATATCTGGCACAGCCTAGGACGCGGCGGTGTACGCGAAACTGACGAAGCGATCCTCAAGCGGCTAGTTGAAAACCATTTCCGTTACACCGGTAGTTTCGGTGCGCGTGATTTGGTCAGCCACTGGGAAAGCGCTCGCGGTAAATTCATCAAAATCATGCCTGTGGATTACAAACGCGCGCTCGGCGAAATGTGGCACGCTGCGAACCCACAACACAAGGCCGCTTAAGGAATCATCATGGGAAAAACTACTGGCTTTTTAGAGCTCGATCGTTTGCAAGAGGCGTCTGAGGCACCCGCAAGTCGGCTCAAGCATTGGCGTGAATTCGTCATTCACTTGTCTGATGAACAAGCGGGCAAACAAGCGGCGCGGTGCATGGATTGTGGCATCCCGTTTTGTAATAACGGCTGCCCCGTTAACAATATCATCCCCGACTGGAACGACTTGGTGTATCGCCAAAACTGGCGCGGTGCGCTAGATGTGCTGCACTCGACGAATAATTTTCCAGAGTTTACGGGTCGTATTTGCCCAGCGCCTTGCGAAGCCGCTTGCACGCTCAACATCAATGACGATGCCGTCGGCATCAAATCCATCGAGCACGCCATTATTGACAAGGGCTGGGCCGAAGGTTGGGTTGTGCCACAGCCGCCCACTCAAAAAACTGGCAAGACGGTTGCGGTGATCGGTTCAGGCCCTGCAGGTTTAGCGTGTGCGCAGCAATTGGCGCGCGCAGGTCATGCGGTGACCGTTTTTGAAAAGAACGATCGCATCGGTGGCTTACTGCGCTATGGCATCCCCGACTTCAAACTTGAAAAAACCCTGATTGATCAACGTATCACTCAGATGCAAGCTGAAGGCGTGACGTTTAAAACTTCGCATTACATTGGCGAAGCTGCACAAGCACCCAGTCAAGAGCTCACCGTCAAAACGCCCGAAGCTTTACAAAAAGAATTTGACGCAGTGGTCTTAACAGGGGGCTGTGAAACACCGCGCGATTTGCCCATCGCTGGTCGGGATCTCGATGGCGTGATGTACGCCATGGATTTTTTGCGTCCACAAAACAAAGTCGTTGCCGGCGATAAGCTCAGCTCGCAAGTGCTGGCAAAAGGCAAACATGTTGTCGTCATTGGTGGTGGTGATACGGGCTCTGATTGTGTGGGTACCAGCAATCGGCATGGCGCCAAATCTGTCACACAAATTGAGTTAATGCCTCGCCCGCCTGAAAGCGAAAACAAAGCAATGACCTGGCCGTACTGGCCGGCAAAATTGCGCACCTCGTCATCGCACGAAGAAGGTGCTGAGCGCGACTGGGCCATTACCAGTAAGTCTTTAGCTGGCAAGGGCGGCAAGGTCGAAAAGCTTGTCGCTGCACGCGTCGAGTGGGTCAAGGATGAGACCTCTGGGCAAATGAAGATGCAAGAAGTCAAGGGCTCTGAGTTCGATATTCAGGCTGATCTTGTTTTACTGGCAATGGGTTTTGTCGCCCCCGTCAGTTCAGTCTTAACTGCCTTTGGAGTCGATCAAGATGCGCGCGGCAACGTGCGTGCCAACACCGACGACTATCGCACAAACCTAGCAAAAGTCTTCGCCGCAGGTGATATGCGACGTGGTCAATCGCTGGTGGTGTGGGCGATCCGAGAAGGTCGGCAATGCGCCCGCTCGGTCGACGAGTTTTTAATGGGCTCAAGCGACTTACCACGCTAAGCCAAACCAGCCGGAGATTTTCAATGATTCACCCCGTTAAACGCCTGTGCTCAATTGCGGTGAGCCTGTTGGCGATCTCTGCTGTGACGGGTGCTTGGGCTCAAGCACCCGCGGCCTCGGTCGAAACAAACCCTTGGCCCACCAAAAGCGTTACCTTAATTGCAACCTATGCCGCCGGCGGTTTTGTCGACACGCGTATGCGACTGCTGGCGCGCAAACTGGCTGATAAATTTGGGCAACCCTTTGTCGTCGAAAACAAAGTGGGGGCCGGCGGCGTTGTGGGTACAGCTGCAATCGCCAAGGCGACTCCTGATGGGTACACGATCGGCTCGGGCAATCTGGCTCCGTTAGCCGTGAACCCAACCCTGATGACGATGTTGCCCTACAACCCTCAAAAAGACCTCGTGCCGGTCATTTTGATTGAAAACAGCCCTCTGGTACTAAGCGTATCCAACAGCCTGCCAGTCAAAAATTTAGCTGAACTCATTGCTTTAGCCAAAAAAGAGCCCGGCAAACTGACCTTCGGCTCGTCAGGCATTGGCGGCGCTCACCACCTGTCGGGTGAAATGTTTCGCGATCTTGCCAAAATTGACATTGTGCACGTGCCCTACAAAGGCGGTGCACCTGCCTCAACCGACCTCATGGCCGGGCACATCAGCATGATGTTTGAAATGGGCTATGCCGCCCTTCCTGCGATCGAGGGCAAAAAAATACGCCCACTCGCCGTGACCTCAACCAAGCGACTCGCGCTGCTGCCCGACGTCCCCACAATGGCTGAACTCGGCGTTGCTGACTTCGAGTCCTACAACTGGCAAGGCATCATTGCCCCAGCGGGTACACCTGCGGCCATCGTCACCAGGCTCAACACCGCCTTGAACGAAATTTTGCGCGATCCTGATGTGATCAAACAAATCGCTGATACCGCGAGCCAGGCAGGCGGTGGCACGCCTGAAGACTTTGCTCGCTTTATCGCCTCAGAAACTGCCAAATGGGCCAAAGTCATCAAGTCGGCAAATATTCAGCCGCAGTAAGCAGTTTGCTAGCCGCCCCCCAGTAACCGGGGGATGTTACAACTTCAGCGCGGGCGTTACAATTGAGAGCCTGAGCCTGACGACCCGACGGTGCTGTGCGTTGACCGCCGCCTGGTTTTGCTCTGATCCTTCTGGTTCAACATGCTTACGCCCCCTCAGAACTCAAACCAACCCGTGCTGCGCCTTGAAGGGGTTTCGCTTGGGTATGGCGACTTCACCGTCTTACGTGAGATCTCGCTTGAGGTCTTGCCCGGTCAGGTTGTTGCCATGATGGGCGGCTCAGGCTCAGGCAAAACAACGTTACTGCGTGCAGCCACGGGCCAACTCGTCGCGCAACACGGCACCATTACTCTGTTCGGGCAAAATCTGGCTCAGGCTGATCGCCCGTTGCTACAGTCGCTACGCCAGCGTATGGGCGTCTTGTTTCAACAGGGTGCTTTATTTACTGACCTAAATGTGTTCGAAAACGTCGCATTTCCACTGCGCGAACATCTCAGTTTGTCAGCCGCGCAACTCACCGAGCGCGTACTCGAAAAACTGGGCGCAGTAGGTTTGCGTGCTGCTGCACATTTAAAAGTATCTGAGATTTCGGGCGGCATGGCACGCCGCGTGGCACTTGCACGCGCAGTAGTGCTTGAGCCCGAACTCGTTCTATATGACGAACCCTTTGCCGGTCTTGACCCAATCTCGCTTGGCATCACAGCGCGCCTCATTCGTAGCCTGTCTGACCGTCTAGGCTGCGCCTCGGTGGTCATCACCCACGATATCGCCGAGTCCTTTGCCATTGCTGATCACGTATATCTGGTTGGTCAGGGCGAACTTAAGGCGCATGGCACACCCACGACGCTCGGCGCCTCGCCTGACCCTTACGTACAACAATTTCTACACGGACATGCCGACGGTCCAGTCGCTTTCGACTACCCCGTCACACCAGCCTTTAAAGCCTGGCTTGCTCGCACAGGCGCACAGGCATGAGTCATCCTAAATTTTTAGCGGGGGTTGGAAAAAGTGCGCGCTTACGCCTCACTGGGCTTGGGCTGTTTACGCGTTTCTTTTTCATGCTTTTACAACGCAGCGGGATCGTCTTAAAACGACCCCGTCTGGTTTCTCAGCAAGTGCACTTCATCGGCAATTTTTCCTTGCTGATCATTATTGTCTCGGGCTTATTCGTAGGCTTTGTTTTAGGACTGCAAGGGTATTACACCCTGAACCGCTACGGCTCTGAAGAAGCACTTGGCTTGCTGGTCGCGCTGTCACTGACGCGTGAGCTTGGTCCAGTCATTACAGCCCTGCTGTTTGCCGGGCGAGCGGGTACTTCACTGACTGCTGAGATTGGGCTGATGAAAGCCGGCGAGCAATTAGCCGCAATGGAAGTCATGGCCGTCGACCCGATACGACGAGTCTTTGTGCCTCGCTTTTGGGGCGGCATCATTGCGATGCCTGTACTAGCGGCTGTTTTCTCAATGGTCGGGATTATTGGCGGCTGGGTGGTCGGCGTGCTACTGATTGGCATCGATACCGGTGCTTTTTGGTCACAAATGCAAAACGGCGTTGATGTCTATAAAGACGTGTTGAACGGCGTGATAAAAAGTATCATCTTCGGGGTCGCAGTCACGCTTATTGCTCTTTACGAAGGCTGGCAGGCACGTCCAACCCCCGAGGGTGTTGCGCGCGCAACCACTCGAACCGTGGTAACCGGTTCTCTGGCGGTCTTAGGGCTTGATTTTCTACTGACTGCGCTGATGTTCAGCAATTAAAGGGTCAAACAATGTCGAACGAAAAAACAGATTGGTGGGTAGGGCTCTTTATTCTTTTAGGCGGCGTTGCACTGTCTTTTTTGGCATTACGCGCCGGCAACCTCAGCAGCTTCTCTTTTGCCCCCACCTACGCCTTGTCAGCAAAGTTCGACAACATCGGTGGGCTGAAAGTACGCGCACCCGTTAAAAGTGCTGGCGTGGTGGTGGGGCGCGTGGCCAGCATCGCGTTAGATGAAAAAACCTTTCAAGCGGTCGTCACTGTTCAAATCGAAAAGAATTTTCATTTTCCTAAAGACTCCTCAGCCAAGATTTTGACCTCGGGCTTGCTAGGCGAGCAATATATCGGTCTTGAGGCAGGCGGCGACGATGCCAACCTTGCCGCGGGCGCAACGATTCAATTCACGCAAAGCGCGATCGTCCTAGAAAGCCTGATCAGTCAATTCTTGTACTCCTCCGCTGAAAAACAAGGTACGCCGCAAGGGCCCAGTTCAGCTCCTGCAGCTCAATCACCAAAAGTCCCTCAATAACGGTCAAGCAACATGCGCCCTCGTTTTTTTAATCAACAATTAGGCTTGGCGCTGTGCGCGCTTGCCTTGGTGGTTCTGTCTGGATGCGCCACGCGCCCAGTTGGCCCCGCCAACCCGAATGACCCGCTTGAGTCCTCAAACCGCGCGGTATTTGAATTCAACGATGCGGTTGACCGTGCCGTCTTAAAGCCTGTCGCCGAGGCCTACTCGGTTGTGGTGCCACAGCCGGTTCGCACCTGTATCAACAACATCTTTTTAAATGTTGGTGACGTTTGGTCTTGGTTTAACAGTACCTTGCAAGGACGCCAGGTCGATGCGCTGAATACCTTTGGTCGCTTCTTACTGAACTCAACCATGGGGCTGGGCGGCTGTTTAGATATAGCAAGCCAAACGGGCGCCAAGCGTATTCCAAATGACTTTGGTGTCACCCTTGGCGTTTGGGGCTTAGACTCTGGCCCCTATGTGGTACTGCCGATTATTGGTTCATCCACTCTCAGAGACGGTGCCGGGCGTGCCGTCGATTTATACGTTAACCAGGTTGGATATGGCTCGTTAGTGAATAACGTTGACGTGCGCAATTCGATTTATGGCCTCGAGGCGGTCGAACGCAGAGAGGCGCTTCTTGAAGTGACAAACACAATCGACCGCACCGCACTTGATCGCTATAGCTTCATACGCGACGCCTACCTGAAACGCCGCAAGGCTCAGGTCGACGGCGCAACCGTAGAGGCTGAGAAACTACCAAACTATGAAGACTTTGGGGCCGAACCCGCCGACGAAAAGGCTCTGGGTGTCGCTCCAAAGAAGTAAGGCGGCGCTTTGAGTACCCACAACAAACTATTTAGCCTGTCGCAAGGATTTTTTTCATGAAGTTTCGCATCGATTTTTTTCTAAAACTGCTGATCTTGTGTCTGCTGCTTGGACTGAATCACACAGCACGTGCGCAAGCGAAGCCTGACCCGAACGCTGCGCCCAACGACTTCGTGCAGCAAGTCGCCGACCAAGTGTTAGCAGCACTCAAGGCCGATGGCAGCGCCCGGGCTGGGAATACCGCACGTGTGAATCAAATCGTCGACGATTTGATTTTGCCGAATGTCGACTTTGAAAAAACAACTCGGCTGGCAGCAGGGCGCTATTGGCGACAAGCAACGCCCGAGCAACAAGCAGCCTTGGTCAAAGCCTTTCGTGGCACCTTAGGCCGCGCGTATAGTGGCGCCTTCGCCCGCGTTGACGAGGCCACCAGCGTTAAAGTTTTACCCTTGCGCGGCGACGCAGGTGCGACCGACATTGTGGTCAAGTCGCAGGTCACGCAGCACGCGAATACTCAACCGATTGGGCTGGATTATCGTCTTGAAAAAACTGCCCAAGGCTGGAAAATCTACGACTTGAACGTAGAAAACATCTGGCTTATCGAAAACTACCGTAATCAGTTTTCTCAGCAAATTAGTCAAAACGGTATCGATGGCCTGATTCAGGCGCTGAATCAACGCGCGCAACAATAACTATTCATACTTGGCCCCCGCAGGGTTTTTGGTCGCTCGGTCGTACCGCCTCACAACAAGGTCGTCATGTCTGCTGTTTCGTTTGAACATGTTTCTAAGATTTTCGCGCCCCGTACGTTGGGCTGGCGCGGCCTGTTACGCGCGCCCACAGGGCCCGGCTTTCAGGCGCTGGATGATGTGTCCTTAACGATTGAGCATGGCGAGTTTTTTGCGTTACTCGGGCCCAATGGGGCCGGCAAAACTACCCTCATCTCTGTTTTGGCCGGGCTATGCCACGCAACCAAGGGGCGTGCGAGTGTTTGCGGCCACGATGTCGTGACCGATTATCAAGCAGCCAGGCGCTCATTGGGGGTGGTACCCCAAGAGTTGGTGTACGACCCGTTTTTTACAGTTCGCGAAACCTTGCGCATTCAGTCAGGCTATTTTGGCTTTCGACACAATGACGACTGGATCGATGAAATTTTGGCCAATCTAGGCCTCACCGACAAAGCCGACGAGAACATGCGCGCCTTGTCGGGCGGGATGAAACGCCGCGTCCTGGTCGCCCAGGCGCTGGTACATCGCCCCCCTGTGATTGTGCTTGACGAGCCCACGGCCGGGGTCGACGTTGACTTGCGCCGCAGCCTTTGGGAGTTTATCTCTCGGCTCAATACGCAAGGACACACGATCATCTTAACCACACACTACCTAGAAGAAGCCGAGATGCTCTGCAATCGCACCGCCATGCTCAAGGGCGGGCGCATCGTCGCACTGGACACCACTCAGGCCCTGATTGCGCGCGGCGGCGGAAACCTCGAGCAGGCGTTTGTACAAATCATGAACGCTCAACCAGCTAAGTTTTCTGAGGTAAGAGCATGAGCGCCCCCATGTTGACTGCTCGCCCCGGTGCTGGCTCGGGCTTTCCGACCCTGCTTGGCAAAGAATTACTGCGTTTCTGGAAGGTTAGCTTTCAGACGATTGCCGCGCCCGTTATCACAGCGCTGCTATACCTTGTTATTTTTGCCCAAGTGCTTCAAGACCGTATCCAAGTCTATGGCAGCGTCCCGTACACAGCCTTTTTGATTCCGGGGCTCATGATGATGAGCATGTTGCAAAACGCTTTTGCCAACCCCTCATCGTCATTAATTCAAAGCAGGGTAACGGGCAATTTGGTGTTTGTGCTGTTGCCGCCCATTTCGCACCGTGAGTTTTTCAGCGCTTACGTGCTGGCAGCAATCGTGCGCGGCCTAGCCGTCGGGAGTTGTGTGTGGTTGGTTTCTTTATATTTCAGCGCGATGTCGATCAAGAACCCGCTTTGGGTACTCGTTTTTGCGATCCTGTCTTGCGGAATTATGGCCATTTTGGGCTTAATTGCCGGGCTCACCTCTGAAAAATTTGATCAACTCGCTGCTTTTCAAAATTTTTTGATCATGCCCGCCACGTTTTTGTCGGGTGTGTTTTATTCGGTACACACCTTACCCGTGTTTTGGCAGACGGTATCGCACTGGAACCCGCTCTTTTACACAATTGATGGGTTTCGTTACGGCTTTTTTGGCGTAGCCGATGTGTCGCCCTGGCACAGCCTGGCCGTTGTTGCCGGCGTCTTTTCCGTTTTGGCTACGTTTGCCCTACGCCTATTGGGCCGCGGCTACAAGCTGCGTACGTAAACCATCTAAAATAGCAACTATTCTAGAATTGTTGCCCGCTCAAGGACCTTGCAGATCATGTTGCCTACCCCAGAAGATATTCGCGCTTACATCGCCGCGGGCCTAGCCTGCGAGCACCTTGAAGTCAGTGGCGACGGCGCGCATTTCGAGGCAGTGATCGTCAGTAACGCCTTCGCAGGCAAGCGCCTGATCGCCCGTCATCAGTTGGTGTATGCCGCACTGGGCGATCGCATGAAGCAAGAAATTCACGCACTTTCGATGCGCACCTTGACCCCCGAAGAGTTCAACACACCCGCCTGATGGATATTTTACGAATCACAGGGGGCAATCGCCTACACGGTGAGGTCAGTATTTCGGGTGCAAAAAATGCGGCACTGCCTATTTTGTGCGCAGGTTTGCTGACCGCCGATACGATCACACTTACCAATGTCCCCGAATTAAACGACATTGCGACCACGCTTAAATTATTAAGCCAGATGGGCGTGCGCTGCACACGCGAAAGCAATGGCGTCGTCAACATCACGGCCAACGACGTCACAACTCTCGAAGCGCCCTACGAGCTAGTTAAAACCATGCGCGCGTCGATTTTGGTGCTGGGGCCCTTGCTCGCACGTTTTGGCCAGGCACGGGTCAGCCTGCCAGGTGGCTGTGCAATCGGACAGCGCCCCGTTGACCAGCACATTCACGGCTTGGCTGCTCTGGGCGCCGACATCAGCATTGAGCATGGGTTTGTTGTGGCGCGCGCCAAGCGCCTGAAAGGTGCTGTCATTCGTACCGATATGGTTACCGTCACTGGCACCGAAAACCTGCTCATGGCAGCCGTCTTAGCAGAAGGTCAAACTGTTTTAGAGAACGCCGCCCGTGAGCCCGAGGTCGTTGACTTGGCCGAACTTTTAATTAAGATGGGCGCACAGATACAAGGTCATGGCACTGACCGCATTGTCATCGATGGCGTCAAAAGCCTGCATGGTGCCACGCACGAGGTCATCCCTGATCGTATTGAAGCTGGCAGCTTCTTGTGTGCAGTTGGCGCTGCGGGGGGTGACATCACCTTGCGCAAGGTCGCACCCGAAACAATGGGCGCCACACTGTCTAAGCTGCAAGAGGCCGGTGTGACGCTGACATGCGGCACAGACTGGATTCGCGCCAGCATGAATCAACGACCCAAACCAGTTGATTTTCGAACACACGAATACCCTGGCTTTGCCACAGATATGCAGGCACAGGTCATGGCGCTCAGTGCCCTGGCCGATGGCACCTCGGTCATCGCCGAAACCATTTTTGAAAATCGCTACATGCACGTCCAAGAGTTACTGCGCTTAGGTGCGCGCATCGATATTGATGGCCACACGGCTGTTGTACGCGGTGTGGCAAAGCTATCGGGTGCCACCGTCATGGCAACCGATTTACGTGCCTCTGCCAGTCTTGTGATTGCTGGTCTGGCGGCCGAGGGTGAAACCGTCGTCGAGCGGATCTATCATCTGGATCGCGGCTACGAACGCATGGAGCACAAGCTCAGACAGCTTGGAGCCAAAATCGAACGCCTTTCAAGCAAGGATCTCTCATGAGCGCATCTGAGCCACTCCGCCCTCTAACGATGGCCCTTTCAAAAGGCCGGATTTTTGAAGAAACACTGCCGCTTCTTGAGGCTGCAGGCATTCAGGTTTCTGAAAACCCTGAACAGTCACGCAAACTGATTATCTCCACCAGCAACCCTGGGTTGCGGTTAATTATTGTGCGCGCCTCTGATGTACCCACCTATGTTGAGTACGGCGCCGCTGATCTGGGCATTGCAGGTAAAGATGTGCTCATCGAACACGCAGCGCAGCATCCTGGCGGACTCTATCAGCCGATTGATCTGAACATCGCGCGCTGCCGCCTGGCGGTCGCGGTGCGTAAAGGCTTTGACTACGAGGCTGCAGTGCGCCAGGGCGCGCGCTTACGCGTGGCAACCAAGTACACGCAGGCTGCGCGCGAACACTTTGCTGCAAAAGGGGTCTACGTCGACCTGATCAAACTTTATGGCTCAATGGAGCTTGCCCCGTTGGTGGGCTTAGCCGATGCGATCGTCGATTTAGTGTCAACCGGTAACACCCTCAAAGCCAACGATTTGGTCGCCGTTGAAGACATCATGCCGATTTCATCGCGACTGGTCGTTAACCGTGCCGCGCTGAAAACACGTCATGCACAACTGCAACCTCTTTTAGATGCCTTTGAACAAGCCAGTCACGCAACCGTGGCAACGTAGCGACACCTTGAGATTGACACCATGGCAACACTTTCACGCCTAGACTCGCGCGATCAGGATTTTGATGCAAAGCTTAGCGCGTTACTCGCGTTTGATGCCGAGCAAGATGAGGCGATTGACAGTGCCGCGGCGCGCATTCTAAAGCTTGTGCGTACTGAAGGCGACGCGGCGCTTGTGCGCCTGACGCGTGAGTTCGATCGTGTACAAATCCAGCAGGCTGCCGAGTTCGAAATTCCGCGCAGCGAGTGGCTCAAAGCATTAGCTGAACTGCCAGCGGCTCAGCGACAGGCCCTTGAGGCGGCCGCCGAACGTGTCCGCACCTATCACCTGCACCAAATTCAAAAGAGCTGGTCTTACACCGAGGCCGACGGTACCCGGTTAGGTCAACAGGTGACTGCTCTGGATCGCGTTGGGGTATATGTCCCAGGCGGCAAAGCAGCGTACCCCTCGTCGGTACTCATGAATGCGATTCCGGCAAAAGTCGCTGGCGTCTCTGAAGTTGTGATGGTGACACCAACCCCTGGCGGTCAGCGTAACGCCATGGTTTTGGCGGCCGCAGCCATCGCGGGCGTTGACCGTTGCTTTGCAATCGGCGGCGCTCAGGCTGTGGGTGCGCTCGCCTACGGCACCGCAACGATACCGGCCGTCGATAAAATTGTTGGGCCGGGCAATGCCTACGTCGCAGCAGCAAAGCGCCGGGTGTTTGGCACGGTAGGCATCGACATGATTGCAGGCCCAAGCGAAATCCTGATCATCTGTGACGGTAAAACATCGCCCGACTGGATTGCGATGGATCTGTTCTCGCAAGCCGAGCACGACGAACTCGCCCAGGCGATCTTGCTGTGCCCAGACGCGAGCTACCTCGACGCGGTCGAGCGCTCAATTAATAAACTGCTACCCACAATGCCCCGTGCTGACATCATTCGCACCAGCTTGCGTGATCGCGGCGCACTTATTTTGGTGCGTGATTTAGGCGAAGCTTGCGCTATTAGCAATCAGATCGCACCCGAGCATCTTGAGGTGTCGATCGAAGAGCCCGACGCTTGGCTGCCCCATTTACGTCACGCAGGTGCGATCTTCATGGGGCAACACAGCTCTGAGTCGCTTGGCGACTATTGTGCAGGCCCAAACCATGTGTTGCCAACCTCGCGTACTGCTCGGTTTTCTTCGCCGTTGGGTGTCTATGATTTTCAGAAACGCTCGAGTTTGATCCATGTGTCGGCTGCGGGGGCGCAAACGCTCGGCAAAATTGCAGCCGAACTCGCGCTTGGCGAAGGCCTGCAAGCCCATGCCGCAAGCGCCACCTACCGCCTCACCCCCTCAGGCAATAACTAGGCCCCTCGGTCAAAAACAATTCATCACAACAATTCGCTCAGACCGCCCTACAATATAGTTTCTGACGCCAAGAGCCCAAGCCATGCGCACCGCCGAAATTATCCGCAACACCAACGAAACAAAAATACGTGTCGCAATCAATCTTGATGGCACAGGCCGCCAAAAGCTCGACACGGGTGTGCCCTTTTTAGATCACATGCTTGATCAAATTGCCCGGCACGGTTTAATTGACCTTGAGGTTCACGCTCAGGGCGACCTAGAAATCGACGCACATCACACCGTTGAAGACGTTGGTATCACGATCGGACAAGCCATCGCAAACGCCGTGGGTGATAAGGCGGGAATTCGTCGTTACGGTCACGCCTACGTACCTCTTGACGAAGCGCTTTCGCGCGTAGTGGTCGATTTTTCAGGCAGACCCGGCTTGCAGTTTCATGTGCCCTTCACCCGTGCCCGTGTGGGTGATTTTGACGTTGACCTCACCATTGAATTTTTTCAAGGTTTGGTCAACCATGCGCTGCTGACCATGCACATCGATAACTTACGCGGTGTCAACGCCCATCATCAGTGCGAAACTATTTTCAAGGCAACGGGTCGAGCACTGCGCATGGCACTCGAACTTGATCCGCGCAGCGCCGGTGTCGTACCTTCTACAAAAGGTGTGCTGTAGGCCATGTCCCTGATCGCCATTGTTGACTACGGCATGGGCAACATCCACTCGGTCGAGCGGGCGTTACGCCACGCCGCCCCCGAAGCAGACATCCGTTTATGCAGCAAGCCGAACGACATTCTGGCCGCTGACCGCGTGGTATTTCCGGGCCAGGGTGCGATGGCCGACTGTATCCGCACGCTCGATGAGGCGGGTTTACGCGAGGCGGTGCTTAGCGCGGCAAAAAGCAAACCCCTGCTAGGCGTTTGCGTCGGCGAACAAATGTTGTTCGAGCGCAGCGAAGAAGGCAATACGACCAGCCTGGGCATCTTCAAAGGCGAGGTACGCCGTTTTCAAGGTCCGGCCTTCGCCACAGGCGCTCAGCAGCTTAAGGTGCCACACATGGGCTGGAATCCGGTCAAACAAAGCCGTGGGCATGCCCTCTGGCAGGGGATTCCTGATATGACCCCCTTTTATTTTGTTCACAGTTACTATGCCGTGCCCGCGCACGCTGAGTTAATCGTCGGACAAAGCAATTACGGTGGCTTATTCACCTGCGCGGTTGCGGCCGATAATATCTTTGCCGTACAGTTTCACCCTGAAAAAAGTGCCGAATTTGGTTTGCGTCTTTACCGTAATTTTGTAGACTGGAAGCCTTAAACTTAAACTAACCCCTTATCAACGCTCGCTTATTGCGGGTGCTTTGAACTTTACGTGACCACTCAATAATCACATGCTGCTGATCCCTGCAATTGATCTCAAAGACGGGCGCTGCGTCCGACTCCGCCAAGGCGACCTTGACGACGCAACGGTCTTCTCCGAAGACCCAACCGCCATGTCTAATCTTTGGCTTGACCGAGGTGCCCGACGCCTGCACTTAGTCGACCTCAATGGTGCTGTGGCTGGCAAGCCCAAAAATGAATCCGTCATTCGTGCGATTGTCGATTCAGTCGGTGCTGATATTCCGGTTCAGATTGGCGGTGGTATCCGCGACCTCGACACCATTGAGCGTTATCTTGATTTTGGCATCACTTACGTCATCATCGGTACCGCGGCGGTCAAAAATCCGGGGTTTTTGCATGATGCGTGTGGTGCATTCCCAGGCAGCATTATTGTTGGGCTTGATGCACGCGATGGCAAAGTTGCAACCGACGGCTGGAGCAAACTCACAAAGCACGATGTGCTTGATATGGCCAAAAAATTTGAAGACTATGGCTGCGAAGCCATTATCTACACGGATATTGGCCGTGATGGCATGCTAACGGGCGTCAACATCGAGGCGACCGTTCGCCTCGCACAACATATCCGCATTCCAGTCATTGCCTCGGGCGGTGTCACAGATATGCGCGACATCGAAGCGTTGTGCGCAGTTGAAGCCGAAGGTATTGAAGGCGCGATTTTAGGTCGAAGCATCTATGAAGGCACTCTCGATTTTGAAGCCGCACAACTGCGCGCAGACGAACTCGCACCATGAGCCAAGCGGTCGCGCCCAGCACCAATAGCGGCCTGACTCGTCGAATCATTCCGTGCCTGGATGTCACAGCAGGTCGGGTTGTGAAGGGCGTCAATTTTGTCGACCTCATCGATGCCGGTGATCCCGTTGAAATTGCTCAGCGCTACAACGAGCAAGGCGCAGACGAACTCACCTTTTTGGATATCACTGCAACAAGCGATGAGCGTGATTTGATTCTATCGATCATCGAGCAAGTCGCCTCGCAAGTCTTTATTCCCTTAACTGTCGGCGGTGGTGTCCGTCAGGTCAGCGATGTGCAACGCCTGCTCAATGCAGGTGCCGACAAAGTTTCGATCAACAGCGCCGCAGTCGCCAACCCAGAGCTTGTACGAGCCGCCTCGAGTTATCACGGTTCGCAGTGCATTGTCGTCGCCATTGATGCACGGCGTGTCGCTGACAGTGCAACGCCGGCCTGGGAGGTCTTTACCCACGGCGGGCGTCGCGGCACTGGGTTGGATGTCGTGACCTGGGCACGTCAAATGGCCGAATTCGGTGCTGGCGAATTGCTATTAACAAGTATGGATCGCGACGGCACTAAATCTGGTTTTGACCTTGAACTGACCCGCCGCGTCGCTGACGCAGTCGCAATTCCGGTGATCGCTTCAGGCGGCGTTGGTAATCTGCAGCATTTAGCCGATGGCGTCACCCTGGGCGGCGCCAGCGCCGTACTCGCCGCCAGTATTTTTCACTACGGTGAGTTCACTGTGCGTCAAGCCAAAGACTTTATGGCAAACCAAGGCATTGCGGTGCGGCGCAGCCAATGATGACCACTACGCCTCCTGCCTGGCTTGCTGAAGTCAAGTTTGACGAAAAGGGGCTGATCCCTGCTATTTCTCAAGACGCGACAACCGGGCAAATACTGATGGTGGCCTGGATGAACGCGGAGTCACTCTCTGAGACCGCAGAAACTGGCCGGGCTGTCTTTTGGTCTCGCTCGCGCAATCGGATCTGGCGTAAGGGCGAAGAATCGGGTCACACACAACGACTGATTGAACTCAGGCTTGATTGTGATGGCGATGTGCTGCTGTTAAAAGTTGAACAGATTGGCGAAATCGCCTGCCACACCGGGCGCGCGAGCTGTTTTTATCGGCGCCTTGAACAAAGTACTGATCCGCTGTCCTCAACTTGGGTGAGCGTCGATCCGGTTCTCAAAGACCCTGAGCTCATCTATAAGTGAACGCCTGAAACATGACAGCTTCTTCTACCAACACGCCAACCGCTGGCGCCTCTGATGTCATTCTTGCCAGAATTGCCGACATCCTGACAACCCGGCTGCCCGCGCACGGTGGCGACCCCACAACGTCTTACGTGGCAAAGTTATTCTCAAAAGGGCCAGATGCGGCCTTAAAAAAGATTGGCGAAGAGGCCACCGAGCTTGTGATGGCCGTCAAAGACCAACAACCCGAGCGAATCGTGGCAGAAACAGCCGATTTGTGGTTTCATTGCTTAGTCGTATTAACTGAACATGGTCTGCGCCCCGAGCAGGTATTAGCCGAACTGGCACGGCGCGAGGGCGTGTCTGGTCTTCAAGAAAAAGCTTCCCGACAACCTTAAGCGATACCTCATGAGCGAAAACTGCCTCTTCTGCAAAATCGTGAAAGGTGAAATTCCTGCAAAAATCGTCCACACAGATGACGATTGTGTGGTTTTTCATGACATTCACCCCGCTGCTCCTGTACATTTATTAATGGTGCCACGTCATCATGTCGTCTCAATGCAAGACGTCAAACCCGAAGATGCCGGCTGGTTAGGTAGAATGCTCACGAGGGTTCAAGATATTGCGTTAGCAAACGGCTGCAACCCAGGGCCTGAAGGCGGTTTTCGTCTCACCACGAACTCGGGCCTTGAGGGCGGCCAAGAAATTAAACACCTGCATTTTCATATCCTTGGTGGCAAGCGCCCTTGGCAGGGCTTTACCCCCATCAAGAATTAATCCGGAGAACGACCATGGGTAGTTTTAGTATTTGGCACTGGCTAATTGTTCTGGTTATCGTTGCACTGATTTTTGGCACTAAAAAGATCAGAAATATCGGAGCCGATTTAGGTGGCGCGGTAAAAGGCTTCAAAGAAGGCATGAAAGATCCGAACGCCAAAGAAGGCGACACAGCCGCAACCGCTGAAGCTGCGCCGGTACAACGCGTTGCCACGGGCGAAACCATCGACGTTCAGGCAAAAGAGAAGTCGAATACACAGCCCGGCACGCATTAATCCTTTCGGCTAGCTTTTCTAGCTGAGTCTTTTTGGCACATCACACACCATGTTTGACGTCAGCTTTACCGAACTACTCGTAATCGGGGTCGTGGCTCTGGTCGTCATTGGCCCCGAGCGTCTGCCAAAAGTGGCGCGCACGCTCGGCCATTTGGTGGGGCGCGCGCAACGCTACGTAAACGATGTCAAAACTGACATCCAGCGCGAGGTTGAGCTCGACGAGTTGCGCAAATTGAAAGACCAAATGCAAGACGCGGCACAATCTGTGCAATCCAGCCTGCAAAATACCGAGTCCTCGCTGCGCAAGCCCCTTGAGGCACTCGAGCAAGACGTCTCAGCACTTAAAGATTCGTTTACAAATACAGCAACATCCTTTACAGACACAGGGCTAGTTGAGCCTGTTACGCCCGAGCTGCCACACTCATCAAGCGCGACGCCCGCAGTCTCGACCGAGGCAAATGCTCAAAGCGTGTCTGCGAACGCGGCCCCTTCGTTTGCCGAGGCTGAGGTGCAAGCCATGCTCGTGCCTGACCCGATTCCCGTGGTCACGTCCTCGCCTGAACCCGCTGCGCGCCTGGCTGAAGTACATACACCTTCAACACCTGCGGTAGTGCCTACACAACTTGAGTTGGGCGCCTTAGCGCCAGCCCCCACCCACACGCCAGACAAGACCTCGGTCGCCTCTTCAACCCCGGGATCTACATCTTGAGCTCCGATCGTTCTGACAGCACCTCAACCGACAGCCATACGTTGCCCGGCCAAAACGCTGAGCAAGCGCCCGAGGTCAACGAAAGTTTTATGTCTCACCTGATCGAGCTGCGCACACGTCTATTGCGTGCGGTTGGCACGGTGGTTGCGATCTTTGTGGTGCTATTTATTTATCCCGGCGCCTCAGTGATCTATGACATTCTGGCGGCTCCGATGCTGGCCTCACTGCCCCAGGGCACGCGTATGATCGCCACTGGCGTCATTACGCCTTTCATGGTGCCCATGAAAGTCACCATGATGGCGGCGTTTGTTGTCTCGCTGCCCGTGGTGCTTTATCAGGTCTGGGCCTTCGTGGCGCCGGGCTTATACCGACACGAGCAACGTTTGGCTTTGCCTTTGATTGTGTCGAGCTCTTTGCTATTTATTGCCGGGATGGCGTTTTGCTATTTTGTTGTGTTCAAGTCAGTCTTCACCTTTATTGCCTCGTTTGCACCGCAGTCGATCACGCCTGCGCCGGATATCGAGGCCTATCTTAGTTTCGTCATGACCATGTTTCTAGCCTTCGGGGTCACCTTTGAAGTTCCGGTCGCTGTCGTACTGCTGGTACGTATGGGGATTGTGACAGTGGCCAAACTCAAAGAAGCACGGGGCTACGTGGTTGTCGGTGCCTTTGTGATTGCAGCGGTTGTGACGCCGCCAGATGTCGTCAGTCAATTTTTATTGGCTGTACCGTTGTGCGTACTCTATGAGATTGGGATTTTGGTCGCACGCGGCGTTAAGCCCCGCAGCGAAGAAAATGCTGACGCCGTATCCTGAGATTTGCATAGACTAGGCATGGTTTGCACATTAAATATATCTGTAACCCTTTATCCTAATTACGTACACGGTTTCAAGAGAAATATTACTTGTGACTAAATGTTTTAAGGTATATCTTTTTATCATTGGTCAAAATATTTAGCCTCGGCTGAACTGACCGATGCCTAGTCAGATCGCGCCTATTGTGGTGCGGTCGTCGGTACTTAAAGGGACCATCGTGCTCGCTCATCGTCTTAAACAGGCCCGTCTAAGCGCGGGGTTGTCACAAGAAAAGCTCGGCAAACTCGCCGGCATTGACCCAATGTCAGCAAGCGCTCGTATGAACCAATACGAACGCGGTAAGCATTCGCCTGACTATCAACTGATGTGCCGCGTTGCCGACATTCTAAATATGCCGGTCAGTTGGTTTTACACCGAAGACGAAGAACTCGCGCGCCTGCAAGAAATCGTTTTTCATCTCGATGTCAACGTACGCCGACCCTTGCTGGTTCAGGCTGAATCGTTGTTTGCAGCAAATCCGCCCGCCCCGAAGCCGATCGCAACTGAACCTGCTCAATAGCGTTTGGATGACTATTTTGGCTTGACCGGACGCTGACCAAGCGTCATGGTCAGGTTTTGGCTGCGGCCGTTACGATAGATTCCCAATTCAAGCGACTCACCCGGCGCCTGAGCCGCGATCCGAGCCATCAGCCGTTGAGTATCGTTCACCGGTTGACCGGCAATCGTTTGAACAATATCACCTACCTTTAGCCCGCCCTTTGCACCAGGGCCGTCCCGCATGACGCCCGCGATGATCACGCCGCTTGCGCGCTCTAAACCAAAAGCGCGTGCCAAATCCGGTGTCATATCTTGCGGCTCGATACCAAGCCAGCCGCGCTTTACAAAACCGAACTTAACGATTTCAGTCAAGACCTTTTGTGCCGCCACTGCAGGGATCGCAAAACCAATTCCCAGCGATCCGCCTGATTTTGAATAAATCGCCGTATTGATTCCGACCAAGCGCCCTTGCGTATCAATCAACGCGCCGCCAGAGTTTCCCGGGTTAATCGCGGCATCCGTCTGGATGAAATTTTCGTAGGTATTGATTCCAAGCCCACCTCGACCTAAGGCCGACACAATACCCATCGTAATTGTTTGGCCCACTCCAAACGGATTACCAATGGCAAGCACCACATCCCCGACTTTAGTGGGGTTAAGCGCAACAAAGTCCAAAACAGGCAACTGCTTGAGGTCTATGTGCAATACCGCGAGATCCGAGTCTGCGTCCACACCTAAAACCTTGGCGTTTGCCTGCCGTCCGTCGGTCAAGGCCACGATGATTTCGTCGGCGCCCTCAATCACGTGCAAGTTCGTAAGCACGTGCCCTTTTGCAGAAACAACAACACCTGAGCCCAGGCTGGTGGCTTGTTGCGTTTGATTAAAACCGGGGACCTGTTCAAAAAATTTACGTAAGACTGGATCTGGCGGCAGTGGAATGCGCGAGACCGACACCCTCTTGGTCGTGTGGATGTTGACCACGGCGGGTGCCGCAACGGCCACGGCTGGGGCGTAGGAAGTCGGCGCTTGGGTAGCGGTGCTTTCTGTACTAGGTAATAATTCGGAGGCGGCGTTCGGGCGATACGCTTGGGGGTTGCGCGCCAACCAATCTGGGCGCAACGTTGTCACCACAAATAGAACCGCGATACATACCGTTACCGCTTGGGCAAACAGCAACCAAAGACGACGCATAAGGTTATCCAGAAAATAATGAAAACCGTTTCAATCCACACCTTGGTGCAATGGCTTCAAACCACGCTTAACACCGCAGCCTTTAACGACTACTGCCCCAATGGTTTGCAAGTCGAGGGCAAAACAGTCATTTCGAATATTATCGCGGGCGTCACGGCAAGTCAGGCGCTCATTGAGGTTGCAGTACAACGGCAAGCAAGTGCCTTGCTTGTGCATCATGGTTGGTTTTGGAAAGGCGAAGATCCAAGGGTGCTGGGGACAAAAAAGCGACGTCTGGCCGCGCTGCTTGCTCACGACTTAAATTTGCTGGCTTTTCACTTGCCCCTAGACGCTCACCCTGTACTTGGCAATAACGCGCAGCTGGCAAGGGTACTCGGCTTGGTCGCAGAGCCCGCAAAAGATTCAAATGGCCTACTTTGGCTTGGTTCGATGCCGGGTGCCAGCACACTCGCTGAGCTTGCCAGCCAAGTTCATCAACGCTTAAAGCGTGCCCCATTGGTCATTGGCTCAGACGAACTGGCGGTTCAAAGGATTGCCTGGTGCACTGGGGCAGCACAAAATATGCTGGGACAGGCCATTGATGCGGGCGCCCAAGTCTTTATCACCGGCGAGGTGTCCGAGCCCACCGTACACCTCGCCCGCGAGGCGGGCGTCGGATTTATCAGCGCTGGCCACCACGCGACCGAACGTTATGGTGTCCAGGCGCTTGGGCAGGCGATCGAAAAGGAGTTTGGCATCAAGGTCGACTTTGTCGATATTGACAACCCCGTTTGAGCACCTACTTTTTGAGTGAATCCCTAATTTCACGCAACAGTTCGATATCTTCCGGTGTCTTAGGCGGCGGGGCCGCCAGATCCATTTTGGCACGGGCCGTATTAATCGCCTTGACCATAAAAAAAATCACAACCGCCAGCAAAACAAAGTTGATCACAATCGTTAAAAAGTTGCCCCAGGCAAACAAGTTCGCCCCAGCCTTAGTTAAATCAGCATAGGTCTCTGGGCCGGCATACTGAGCGGGGCGAGACAGCACGATGTACTTATTACTAAAGTCGACCGAGCCCCCCACCAGAAAATTCACGACCGGCATGACAATATCTTTAACCAGCGAGTCAACAATTTTGCCAAAAGCAGCCCCGACGATCACACCAACAGCCAAATCAACCACATTTCCGCGTAGAGCAAATTGCTCAAATTCTTTGAAAATTCCTTTTCCCTGCGCCATTTCTGATTTCTCCCATAGAAAGTGCCGGCTCTGTCGGGCTATAATAAGGGGTTAAAACGTTTGCAACAAGACGAAATAGTGTTTGTTGGGTAATGACTGCTAGGCGGCGTTCATAACGAGGTACGGTCGCCCGCGCAACAACAAGGATAGGAAGATGAGTCAGGATTCAGTTTTGCATGACGACGAAGGCGCGGTTCCGGCCACGCTCCCGTCAGACCCCTCACGCCGTCTCTGGATAGGCACAACCTGTGCAATGGGTGGGGCGGCGGGTCTAGCCGCTGCAGTCCCCTTTGTCAGCACCTTTGCCCCTTCCGACCGTGCCCGCGCAGCTGGCGCACCCGTTGAAGTCGACATCAGCACCTTGGCGCCAGGCGAAATGCGCACAGTTGAATGGCGCGGCAAGCCTGTTTGGCTGATTCGTCGCACCAAAGAACAACTTGATTCGCTCAAACAAAATGCGGGCGAACTTGCCGACCCCAACTCAACTCGCCCCGGTTACACACCCGCTTACGCGAAAAATGAGTGGCGCTCACGCAAACAAGAACTCTTCGTTGCCGTCGGCATCTGCACCCACCTGGGCTGCTCACCTACGCCTAAGTTTGCTACTGGCGCTCAGCCAAGCCTGCCCTCTAACTGGGACGGCGGCTTTCTGTGCCCTTGCCATGGCTCAACTTTCGATATGGCTGGTCGCGTGTTTAAAAATAAGCCCGCGCCCGATAATCTCGAAGTTCCGCCTTACCAGTATTTAAGCGACACCCGCATTGTTGTCGGGGTTGACGAGAACAATAAGGCCTAATCGGCCCTGTTGCTCAATCCTAACAACGTGACACTGAACAAGTAAAGGAGCCGTTTCATGGCTGGCGAAAAATCCGTCGAAACGACCGGACTACTAGGTTGGATAGACCAGCGTTTCCCTCTGACATCAAGCTACAAAGCTCATCTGTCAGAATATTACGCACCTAAAAATTTCAATTTTTGGTATTTCTTTGGCTCACTCGCACTTTTTGTGCTGGTGCTTCAGATCGTGACTGGTATTTTTCTGGTCATGCACTACAAACCTGATGCGCAGTTTGCGTTTCAGTCCGTCGAATACATCATGCGCGAAGTGCCGGGCGGTTGGTTTATTCGTTATATGCA